>DATGXU010000001.1:0-3005 GCA_035298685.1 Magnetospirillum sp.
CCGCCTTCTGCCAGTTGGGCGACGCCACCCGCGCCCAGTTGCTGGCGCCGCTGGGGCTGTCGCTCTATCAGGCGGCGGTGCTGCTGGGCACCTGTTACCGCAGCCTGGGCCGCGCCGGCTTTACCCAGATTTTCGGCAAGCCCGGCAGCGCGGGGGCGGTGACGGCCTTTGCCGGCAAGCTCAAGGCCAAGGGCATCAGCTCGCGCTCCGACGTGCGTTCGTTGGGCAGCGCGGTCGAGGGCGTGCTGTCCACCATGCCGCGCCCCGGCAGGTCCCGGACCGCGGCCAAATAGTTCCTCCGTGACAAATCGCAAGTCATTCGCATTCGCCCTTGCGCGCCGGAGCGATGGCATGCCACCCTGTATGGGCAAACACGGAGGCCCGTTCATGTTCCTGTGGCGCAGTCTCACTCCTGCCGCGATCGCGTCCGCCGCCGCGGCCGTGACCCGGGCCAAGCCCGCGCCCAAGCCGGCTGCTCAGCCTGCCGGCAAATCCGGGGGCATTGCGAAAAATTAATACCCCAGCAACGCGCTAAGCTATTGAC
Organism: Magnetospirillum sp.; assembly: GCA_035298685.1. GTDB lineage: Bacteria > Pseudomonadota > Alphaproteobacteria > Rhodospirillales > Magnetospirillaceae > Magnetospirillum. The sequence continues at coordinate 545 of DATGXU010000001.1, forward strand.
GCGAGCTAGGGTTGTGGGCGTGATATGGGCCGGACGAAAAAGGCTCGGAACCCATGACCCTGGATCATCGCGCGACCCTGTGGAACCAGTTCATCCTGGCGGCGGCCGTCGCCCGTCTGGCGCGGCCGGTGGCTGAAAAGGCCGGCGACGATCTGGTGTACTTTTCCTATACCGACACCCATGCCGGGCCGGGCGTGATCAAGGGGCCGTTGCCGGCGGTGAACGCGGTGATCGAGCATCATGGCCGCTTCTCGAACCGCGCCTGGTTCGCCGCCGTGCCGGGCCCCACCGCGCCCGAGATTCATCCCGGCTCGTGGGTGGTGGCGGGGCGGGTGCTGGCGTCGGTGGGCGGCCCGCAGCTTGCCATCGAAATGGACGTCAACGACCTTGATCCCGCCGCCATGGAAGCGGGCAAGGCGGCGCGCGAGCGCGGCTGGGTGCGGCTGTGGAGCCACGACTGGTTCCTGTTCCTGCGCTCGCGGCTGGGGCGGCCGGAATTGCCCCATTTCGTCTTCGTCGATCCGCCCGCCGACGATCCGCGCGGGCCAGCCTATGGCATCGACGCCGCCATCCTGATGGATACGGTCGGCGTGCCCTACATGCTCAGCTATCCCTTGCGCGGCTGCGAGAGTGCCATCGACCAGATCGGCCGCACCGGGCTGGAACTGGCGCTGCCTGACGGCGACGGCTATGGCGTGCTGCTGGGCGGCGGCGCCGAGACGGCGCTGCTGGACGTGATCTCCGACCTGCCGGTGCTGGCCGAGATCCTGGGCGGCAAGTTCGTTCCGCGCCTGCCGGCGACGACGGATTACGCGATTTAGGGCGGTTCCCCACCACCGCCCCGCACCCGCGCGGTCAGAAGAACTTTCCCGCCTCGGCGGCCGCATCGGTTTCACGGCTGTCGCCCAGGCGCTTGAACAGGCTGGCCGCGTGCTTGAACGCGCTGTGGGCGCGCACCGGGTCTGACGTGGTCAGCAGGCGCCCCAGATCCATCAGCACCTCGGCCTCGCCCTTCAGGTGGCCGGTGGCGGCGAACAGGTGGCGGGCGGCCTCGAAATTGCCTTGCGCCTCGGGCTGGTTGCCCAACTCGATCAGCACGCGGCCCTGGGCGTGACAGGTGGCCGCTTCGCCCAGGGCGTCGCCGGCTTCGCGATACAATTCCAGGGCCTGCTCGAAATGCTGGTGCGCGCGGTCGGGGTGGCCCAGCTGGCGGTGCAGTTGGCCGGCGGCATTCAGCGCGTGGGCCTGCCCCAGGGTGTCGCCGGAGCGGCGGTACAGGGCCAGCGCCTGGCCGTAATGGTCCAGCGCCATGTCCTGGCGGCCCTGGTCGCGTTCCATGTGGCCCAGCCGCTTGGCCACATGGGCCAGCCCGGAATAGTCCGAGGCGCTGTCGTACAACTCGCGCGCCGAGGCGTAGAACTGGACGGCGTCGGTGTTGTGGCCCTCGCGGTGGGCCAGTTCGCCCAGCCGCACCAGGATGCCGGCCTGATCGCGCTGGTCGCCGTCGCGGGCATACAGCGCGCGGGCGTCGGCATAGGCTTCGCGCGCGGCGGGCAGGTGGCCGGTTTCGATCTCGAAATCGCCCAGGGAGGTCAGCGCCTGCGCCTCACCGGCGGTGTCGCCGTTCTCGTGGTACAGCAGGCGGGCCCGGCGGAAGGTCTCGCGGGCTTGCTGACGCTCGCCGGCAAGCCAGAGCTTCTCGGCCTCGTCAAGGGTGTTATCGGCAGGCGTCTTGGTCATGGTGTGCGTCCTCATGCCACTGCTTACCAAGGTAGGACCGAACGGGCGCCGGGTAAACCATCCGGGTGGACTGACCGTGGTCAGGAAATATCGCTTTGCCGGCATCCCGGTCCGGGATTACACCTATTCACTATGTATCGTGAAATTTTACCGCTCGTTGTGATCGCCGTCATCGCCGTTTCGGCCACGCCCGGCCATGCCGCCGATTGCGCCCAGGCGCCGGGGCCTGGGATCGATTGGCAGCGGTGCTATGTGGACGGCCGGGACTTTACCGCCCACGATCTGTCCGGCGCCCGTTTGCGCGAAACCAGCTTTCAGCGCGCGGTGCTGAACAAGGCGGTTCTGTCCGGCGCCGACGCCTATCGCGCGCGCTTCATCAGCGCCGCCATGAAAGAGGCGCGGCTGGACCAGGGCGTCTTCATCGAGGCCGATTTCACCAAGGCAGACTTGGCCGGGGCGTCCCTGAAGGAGGCGGATTTGCGTCGCACCAAGTTCTTCCGCGCCAATCTGCGCGGCGCCGACCTGACCGGCGCCAAGACGCAAGGCGCCGATTTCCTGAACGCCGACCTGTCCGGCGCCCGCTGGGTGGACGGCAGCCGCGTTTGCGCCGAGGGTTCCCTCGGCCAGTGCAACTAAGCCGACGGGGGCCGAAAGTGGGGATCAAGTTCACCGATCCATACGATGTCGCCGCCCATTGCGCCCGCGCCGCCATGGGCATGAT
>DATGXU010000002.1:0-3171 GCA_035298685.1 Magnetospirillum sp.
CTTGGTGGCGGCGGTCAGCAGCCAGTCCACCGCCGCGCCGGCGACGCGGCCGCCCTCGGCCAGTTCCACGCCGATGGCCTTCAGGGCGGCGTCGGGCGACGTCACCAGTTCGGCGGCCAGCGCGCTCACCTCGGCCAGCACGGCCTTGGCGGTCACGCCCTTGTCGCGCAGGATCTTGCGGTTGACCAGGTCGTTGGCCTGGATGGCGGTGGTGCCTTCGTAGATGGGGGTGATGCGGGCGTCGCGCAGATGCTGGGCGGCGCCGGTTTCCTCCACATAGCCCATGCCGCCGTGGCACTGCACGCCCAGCGAGGCCATCTCCACGCCGGTCTCGGTGGACCAGCCCTTGACGATGGGGTTCAGGAACTCGGCCAGACGGAAGGCGCCGGCCCGCTTGTCCTCGTCGGGTTCGGCGTGGGCCTTGTCCAGCGCGGCGGCTTCCACATAAGCCAGGGCGCGCATGGCCTCGACGCTGGCCTTCATGGTCATCAGCATGCGGCGCACGTCGGGGTGATCGACGATGGGGCTGACGGCGGCGGCGCCGGCCGGCTTGCCCTGCACGCGCTCGGCCGTGTACCAGCGCGCCTGCTGATAGGCGCGTTCGGCGATGCCCAGGCCCTGGATGCCCACGTTCAGGCGGGCGTGGTTCATCATCACGAACATGTATTCCAGGCCGCGATTTTCCTGGCCGACCAGATAGCCGACGGCGCCGCCGGCATCGCCGAACGACATCACCGCGGTCGGGCTGCCATGGATGCCCAGCTTGTGTTCCAGCGAGACGCAGGCGACGTCGTTGCGCTGGCCCAGCGAGCCATCGGCGTTGACCATGAACTTGGGAACGATGAACAGCGAGATGCCCTTGACGCCGGCCGGGGCGTCGGGCAGGCGGGCCAGCACCAGATGGATGATGTTTTCGGCCAGTTCGTGGTCGCCATAGGTGATGAAGATCTTCTGGCCGCTGATCAGATAGCTGCCGTCGGCCTGGCGCACCGCCTTGGTGCGGATGGCGCCCAGGTCGGAACCGGCCCCGGCCTCGGTCAGGTTCATGGTGCCGGCCCATTCGCCGGTCACCAGCTTGGGCAGATAGATGGCCTTCTGCTCCTCGGACGCGCATTCCAGGATGGCGTGCACCGCGCCCTGGGTCAGCATGGGGCACAGGGTGAACGCCATGTTGGCGGCCTGCCACATTTCGGCGACGGCCACGTTGACCACGCCCGGCAGGCCCATGCCGCCCCATTCGGCGGGGAAGGGCAGGCCGGTCCAATTGCCCTCGACCATGGTGCGGAAGGCGCCTTCCCATCCCTCGGCCACCTGAACCTTGCCGTCCACCAGCTTGGCGCCCTGACGGTCGCCGACGACGTTGAGCGGGGCAAGCACCTCGGCGGCGATGCGGCCGGCTTCTTCCAGCACGGAATGCACCAGTTCGGGGGTGGCTTCCTCATAGCCGGGCAGGGCGGCGACCTCGTTCAGGCCGGCCAGTTCGTTCAGCACGAATTCCATGTCGCGAAGAGGGGGCTGAAAAGCGGTCATGGACGCTTGCTCCTGGAAGAGTCGGGGAATTTTGCCGGCAGGCTACCGGCCGTGGGCGCTATCCGGCAATGTCCTGACCGCTCACCGGTCTGGCGGGAATTGCCACGCCGTCCACACCCCAGCCATGAAAAATTGCAAAATCACCCATGCAAAATGATTGGGTCAGGCATCGTCTGAAAGGATGGGGTGGGCTAAGGTTGGCTCCAGAATCGGGGCAGATTGCCCAGGTTTCGGAGGAGGCGACACGCACAGGGGGAAAAACGTGCGTGCCGACAAAATTAAAGGAGGCTGAATGTCCAAGCTGACCTATGAGCGCATCCGCGCAAACCCCAAATTCCAGGAACTGGTGGCGAAACGCACCCGCATGTCGTGGCTGTTCGCCTGTATGGTTCTGGGCGCCTATTACGGCTTCATCGCCCTGGTGGCGTTCGCGCCGCAGGTCCTGCACACCCCGCTGGGGGCGGGCCGCACCACCTGGGGCGTCGTCGCGGGCTTCGGCATCCTGGTGCTGTCGTGGATCCTGACCGGCCTGTACGTGCGCCGCGCCAACACCGAATTCGACAAGATCAACAACGACATCCTGCGCGAGGCCCTGTGATGAACCGGCTTCTCGCCGCTTTCGCGGCTCCCGCCCTGCTGCTCGCCAGCGCCGCCGCTTATGCCGGCCCCGCCGTGGGCGAGGTCGAAAAGCAGTCCATGAACGTTCCCGCCATCGCCATGTTCCTGGCGATCGTGGCGGTGACCCTGATCATCACCTATTGGGCCGCCACGCGCACCCGCTCGGCGGCTGACTTCTACACCGCCGGCGGCGGCATCACCGGCATGCAGAACGGTCTGGCCATCGCCGGCGACTACATGTCGGCCGCCACCCTGCTGGGCCTGTCGTCCATGGTGTATGCCAAGGGCTTCGACGGCTTCGTCTACACCATCGGCTTCTTCGTCGGCTGGCCGATCATTCTGTTCCTGATGGCGGAACGCCTGCGCAATCTCGGCAAGTTCACCTTCGCCGACATCGCTTCCTACCGTCTGGACCAGACCAAGATCCGCAGCTTCGCCGCTCTCGGCTCGCTGACCGTGTGCTGCTTCTATCTGATCATTCAGATGGTCGGCGCCGGCCAGCTGATTCAGCTGCTGTTCGGCCTGGACTACGCCTACGCGGTGGTCATCGTCGGCGCGCTGATGATGATCTACGTGACCTTCGGCGGCATGCTGGCGACCACCTGGGTGCAGATCATCAAGGCGTGCCTGCTGCTGGGCGGCGGAACCTTGCTGCTGTTCCTGGCGTTCGCCCAGTTCGGCTTCAGCTTCGAGACCATGGCCGCCCGTGCGATCGAGGTTCACAAGGACGGCGTCAAGATCATGGGCCCCGGCACCCTGCTGGCCGACCCGGTGTCGGCGGTGTCGCTGTCGCTGGGCCTGATGTTCGGCACCGCCGGCCTGCCGCACATCCTCATGCGCTTCTTTACCGTGGCCGACGCCAAGGCCGCCCGCAAGTCGGTGCTGTATGCCACCGGCTGCATCGGCTATTTCTTCATGGTCGTCTGCATCTTGGGTCTGGCTGCGATCACCATCGTCGGCACCGACCCGCAATACTTCGTCGACGGCAAGGTCGGCGGCAAGCTGATCGGCGGCGGCAACATG
>DATGXU010000003.1:0-10096 GCA_035298685.1 Magnetospirillum sp.
CGCCATCTGGGCGCGGCGCACATCGTCGTTGGCGGCTGCCGTACTGGCGGTGGCGGGGCGATCACCCGGTTCGGGCGGAATCAGGCCGCGTTCCTGACCGACCTCGACGCCGGTCCCGGCCGCCGCCCCGGCGCCCAGGCCGATGGCCGCGCCGATGGGGCCGCCGGCCACCGCGCCGATGGCGGCCCCGCCCAGACCGCCGGTGGCCGCACTTTGCTCGACGTTGCTTCCGCAGGCGCCGAGTGCCAGCACGCCGGCCAACAGCCAAAGCCGATCGACCCAAGTCATGCCCGTTCTCCACCACAGGGTTTGTCCGAGGGTGTGAACGCGCGCGCCGGCAAGTGGTTCCCCAAGGCGCCATCGAGGGCATCACCCGGTGTTGGCTTTGACTTTGCGCGAATTGCTAACCGGCTCTTAACACGAGTACGGGCAGCATGCCGGTGATCCGTGCCCAGGCGACACGGGCCGTAAGGGGGGACCATGACCGAGAACGCCGCTGCCCGCTGCCCGCACAGTTCGGTTGAGATGCTCAACCGCCATATGCGCACCTGTCGCTTCCCCAAAGCCGACATCACCGTGCTGGCCAAGCGCCTGCAGGACAGCCAGGCCGAGCCGCCCGAGCGCCCCGGCCAGGACGATGCCGCCGGCCTGAAGGTGGAAAAGAACGCGCTGGCGCTGGTGTTCATTCCGGCGGTGATGACGCTGGTGGAAGAATTCATCGCCGAACATCCGGGCAAGGGCTTCAACCTGCTGCTGGGCCAGTTGGGCATGGTCGACGTGGCCGCCATGCGCGCCGGCGTCGACCGGCGCAATCCGCAGGCTTCCATCTGCGGCCACGTCTACATGTCGTTGCGCAGCCTGTTCCAGCACATCGCCGCATCCTATGTGCGCGCCGCCGTCGCCGCCGCCGAACAGGGCGACGCGCCCGCCGTGTGGATGGTGGACAATCTGCTGGACCGCTATCAGCAGGCGCTGAGCGACTATCACGCCCATACCCAGGTGTCGTCCACCCACTTCACGCCGCACGGCCACATCCTGGCCGGCATCAACACGGCGCTGTTCTTCATCCTGCGCGCGCTGTCGGCGGTGGTGGTGCTGGGCGAGCGCAGCCTGGGCCGGCCGGTGACGCGCGACGAGCTGGCCACCGCCATGCGCAACACCGCGCCGCTGCTGCTGACCATCGCCCGCACCCATCTGGAATTGCTGCTGGAGCTGGAAGGGCCGCTGGGCAAGCAGGAAGACCTGTTCCTGTCGCGCCTGGATGCTGCCGACTACGCCGACGCCCTGGCGCGCATGTTCGTGGTGGTGAACGGCCCCGAGGGGCTGCGGCTGGAAATCGCCGAGGACATCCTGGCCGGCCTGCCGGTGCTGTCGGGCGACAAGCCGCGGACGGGCTGTCCGGCGCTGTACGCCTCGACCTTCGACAACGTCAACGCCATCGTCGCCCTGGTCCGCCTGACCGAGCGGGCCTTCGCCGAGTTATTATACGGCTGACGCCCTCGCGCTTCAGCTTCAGCCGAAGAGGTCGAACAGACTTTTCAGGCCGGTTTCGTCGTGCCTGCCGCGCAGGCCGCCATGTTCGTTCGACACACAGGGTGGCGACACATAGGGTGGCCGATGCCAGGGCAAGGCCGGGGCGGTTTCGGCCATGGCGGGCCGTGCATGGGCAGGCGGTTCGGTCCGAAGCGGCTGCAGCAGCTTTTCCACCTCGGCGCGGTCGAGCCACAAGCTGCGGCACAGCGGACAGACATCGACCGCGATCCCCGACCGATAGGTCCTGGCCATCCCCACGTTGCAGTTCGGGCAGATGAGCAACGGCATCCTAGGGTGTTCCCTGTATCCACGCCTTCTCTCGGGAAAGTAGGCCAGCCATCTTAAACGGCAGATGAACGAGCCTCTCACATCCCGTTCAGACGGCGGTTGATAATGTCCGTGGCATCGACACCCACGGAGGCATGCGATGCTTGGAAAAATGCTCATCCACGGATTGGTCGCCGCGGCGATCATCGGCTCGGCGGCGGCCGTCTACGCGCAGGCCAAGGACAACGGCTATCTGAAGCCCGAGGCCGTCCAGGCGCGTTCAGCCCAGGCGCCCGCCCAGACCAATGCCGTCGAGCGTGCCCAGGGCGGTGCCGCCGCCGATGATCGCGGTTACATCGTCGACCGCGACCAGAACCGCGGCAAGAAGTCCGAGCACCGCCACGAAGGCCGGCGCCACCACGACGATGACGACGACTAAGCGAGGCGCGCCATGTCTCCCAAATTCCAGCATACCTTGCTCAAAGTCTGGCACGCCTGGGTGGGCGGCGGCTTCCTGGTCGCCTATCTGACCGCCGACGAAGACACCTATTCCATGCACGTGTTCGCCGGCTACGCGGTGCTGGCGGCCATTGTCGTGCGGCTGCTGATCGCCATGGCCGCGCCGTCGGCGGGGCCGCTGCGCCTGCCGCGCCCCAGCTGGCGGGCGCTGGCCGAGTGGCTGGCGGTGCGCAAGGGGCGCCATCCGCTGTTCGCCTGGTTCGCGGTGGCGTTGCTGGCGGTGGTTGGCCTGGCGGCGGCGTCCGGTGCGCTGGCCGACAGCTTCACCTGGCTGGAAGACCCGCACGAAGCCATCGCCGAGGCGTCGCTGTGGGTCATCTTCGCCCACATCGCTTTTGTCACCTTCATCTACGGCGGCAAGCGCCTATGGGGCCGCATCGCCGCCCGCCTGTCCCAATTCCGCCCGTCCCAGTTCCGCCCGTCCCAATACCGGCCGGCCGTGCCCGCCAAGGAGCCACTTCGATGATCCGTTCGCTCGTTATCGCCGCCCTGGTGGCGCTGCCCGCCGCCGCGCTGGCGGCCGATCCGGCCCGCGACGCCATTCTGGCCGACTTCGCCGCCCAGGCGAAAAAGGCCGATCCCGCCTTCGCCGGTTTTTCGGCCCAGCGCGGCGAAACGCTGTTCCGCACCAAATGGGCCAAGGGCGACGAACGCACGCCGTCGTGCACCGCCTGTCATACGGAAAACCCCAAGAACGCCGGCCAGAACGCCAAGACCGGCCGCGCCATCGACCCGGTGGCGGTGTCGGCCAACCCCAAGCGGTTCACCGACATGGATCAGGTGGAAAAGCAGTTCGTCCGCGATTGCAAAAGCGTGCTGGGCCGTGAATGCACGGCGCAGGAAAAGGGCGACTACGTCACCTTCATGGCGGGGCAGTGATCATGCGCGCGGCCTTACTGACCCTTGCCTTGATCGGCGCGAGCATGCCCGCTTTCGCCGGCAACGACTGGGTTCCCCCGGTCAAGGACCCGCTGGTGCTCAAGGAATGCGGTTCGTGCCACATGGCGTTCCAACCCGCCTTCCTGCCGGCGCGGTCGTGGAACCGGATGATGGACGAGTTGCCCAACCATTTCGGCGAGGATGCCAGCCTGCCGCCGGAAAAGGCCAAGGCCATCCGCGACTATCTGACCGCCAATGCCGGCGACGTGGTGACGGCGGGGCGGGCGCGCAAATACATGCAATGGGTGGCGCCGGGTGGCACGCCGCAACGGATTACCGAGAATCCGGATTTCGAGCGCAAGCACCGGCGCATTTCGGAACGCACCTGGAAGGACCCCAAGGTGGTCACCCGCTCGAACTGCCCGGCATGCCACCGCGCCGCCGACCAGGGATATTTCGAGGACGACTGATCGCCCCCGCCCTGGTCCGGGCGCAGGGCCGGCGACCGGCTCAACCGTTGTTCAGCGTGGTCGCCCACACCAGGGTCAGGGCGCACATGGCCGCCATGGCCACCATGGCGATCCAGGACAGGTTGTGGCTGAACGCCGTGGCGCGTTCCGGCTGTTGCTCGGGGGTCGGGCGGTTGGTCATGGCATCCTCTGGGGGGAGTGGGGCTGGTGATCCTACTCCAACGCTTATCCGGGAATCTTCTTACTTCTTCGTCAGGATGGCGCGGCAATCATTTTCGGCGCAGTTCCGACCGGCTGTAGTTGCTGAGGTGCCCTTCGCGGGCCGCCTGGGCGCGAACCTGCGACAGCGCCGCCTTGGTCTTGCCGTGCACCGCCGCCGCCGACATCAGGCGTTCCAGCGACTGGCTGCCGCATTGCGGGCAAGCGGGGATTTCGTCGCCACGCACCAGCGTCTCGAACACGCTGTCGCAGCCGGAGCAATGATAGGAATAAAACGGCATCGGCGCCTCGCAGACCAAGATTTGCCTGCGCAAGTTAGCACATTCCCCAGATGGTGAAAATATGGGCAGGGCGGTCAGTGCCGGCTTAACGACACCAGGCTGCTGCCCAAGCTGTCGGCCATGCGGCGGATGGTGGCGCTGCCGCCCGGGGTGACGGCCATGGCCAGGGCGACGTCGTCCAGGGCCGGCAGGCCGTCGATGGCGCTGAGCGCGGCATCGCGGCGCAAGACGGCGGTAGGCAAGGCGGTGACGCCGATACCGGCGGTGACGGCGCGGCGCAGGGAATCCAGGCTGGGCGTGGTCAGCACGGTGTGGTGGTCGCGGCCGGCACCGCGCAGGGCCCCCAGCATCGAGCGGCGGTAGACGCAGCCTTCGGGAAAGCAAACCAGCGGCAACTGGCTGCCGGCGGCGGAAAACGACGGCGCCGCCGCCCATTCCATCTTCAGCGACATCAGGGGCTGACCAACCCCGTCGGGCGCGGCCTGCTTGTAGAACGCCAGGTCAAGCTCGCCCGCTTCGCAACGGCTGCGCAGACGTTCCGAGACGTCGGTCTCGATCTCCACCGCGATCTCGCCAACCAAGGGGCGAACCTGGTCCAGCGCGGTGCCGAAGCCCATGTCCAGGATGTCGGCGGTCAGGCCCACCCGCACGCGCAGGCCGCTCTGGCGGTCCGACAGCTCGCGCAGGGCGGCATCGTTCAGGGCGATGATCTGGCGGGCATAGGCCAGCAGCTTGTGGCCGGGCGGGGTCAGCTCGAACACACGGCCCTGGCGGCGCACCAGCAGCGACACCCCCAGCGACTGTTCCAGCCGGCGCAGCCGCAGCGAGATCGCCGATTGCGACCGGCCGATGGTTTCGCCGGCGCGGGAAAAGCTCATGCTGTCGACGATGGCCACGAACGCGCGCAGTCCATCCATGTCCAAGCTGTCCATCATCCCCGCAACCGCCTTGCCGCGCCTATTTCCGGAAGTATTGGGGCGCATACATGGCTGTCCCATGGGGGTGGCGTCAAACGTATTTTAAGCGTGCCCGTTTTGCGGCGCCGGATCAGATCTGCCGCAGGTTGGTCACGAAGGCATCGACCGTGCGCTGCATGATGTCCGATTGCCGTTTCAGGCGCTCGGCACCGGCGCGCACCGCTTCGGCGGCGGTCACCGTGTCTTCGGTACCGTGGCGCAGGGCCGACATGTTGGCCGCCACCTCCGAGGTGCCGACCGCCGCGCTTTGGGCGCTGCGGGTGATCTCGCCGGTGGCGACCGCCTGCTGCTCGGCGGCGGCGGCGACGGCGGTGGTGATGCTGTCGACCTCGGTGATGGTCTTGCCGATGCCGCGAATGGCGGTCACCGCCTCGCCGGTGGCGGACTTGATGTTGGCGATCTGGCTGGTGATGTTCTCGGTCACCTTCGACGTCTGGTTGGCCAGCGCCTTGACCTCGGCGGCGACCACGGCGAAGCCCTTGCCGGCGTCGCCGGCCCGCGCCGCCTCGATGGTGGCGTTCAGCGCCAGCAGATCGGTCTGGTGGGCGATCTGGAAGATCATGGAAACCATCTCGCCGATCTGGTCCACCGCCCGCAGCAGGCTGGCGACCGTGCCGTCGGTTTCCGCCACTTCCTCGGTGGCGCGCTTGACCACGTCCGACGACATGCGGACCTGCTGCGACACCTCGTTGATGGAGCTGGACAGTTCCTCGGTGGCGGCGGCCACCGTTTCCACCGCGCCCGAAGTCTGCTCGACGCCCGCCGCCGCGCGGGCCGAGGCGTCCGAGGTCACCTCGGCGGTTTCGGTCATGGCGTGCGAGGTGGCGTTCAGGTCCTCGGCGGCATGCGCCAGCTCGGCCAGCAGCGCCGCCAGCTGATCCTGGAACTGGTTGATGTGCGCGGAAATCTTCTCGGCGCGGGCCAGTTGGTTGGCGGTTTCGCGGTGCTGCTTTTCCTCGAGCTCGCGCGCGGCCAGCATGCTGTCCTTGAAGGTGCCCAGCGCGCGGGCCATGGCGCCCACCTCGTCGCCGCGGTCGCGGTCGGGCACCGGCTCGTCCAGCTTGCCCCGGGCCAGCACGGTCATGGTGCGGGTCAGATGGGTGATGGGGCGGGCGATCTGGCGGGCGATGAGCAGGGCGACGGCGACCGAGGCCAGCGACACCAGCACCGCCACCAGAACCTGCTGGCGGCTGGCGGCGCGACCTTGTTCGCGCAGGCTGGTGACCACGGCGGCGCGTTCGGTGCCCAGCGCGCTGTTCAGCGTGTCCAGCGCCTTGCGCAGACGCCAGAAGTGGGTGTCGGCGTCGGCGACCATGATGACGCCGTAGGTGGGATCGCCGGACCCGATGTCGATGGCGACGATCGCCGCGTCCTGATAGGCCTTGTACAGCTTGGGCAGATCGGGCACGGACTGGCTGGCGGTGGCCGTGGACATGGCCGCCGTCACCGCGCGCTCAAGCCCCTTCAGGCTGTCCTTCAGCGCGGCGGCGTCCTTTTCCCGCTTCTTGGTGTCGTTTTCGTTGGCGCCGGCCGAGATCAGCGCGAACAGGTGGGCGTGGAACAGGGCGATGGAATCCTTCAGCTCGAGCCCCTGCTGGACCTCGGCGAAGACCACGTCGTTCAGCGTGTTCAGGCGCGATTCCACGCCGTTGGCGTTGACCACGCCCAGGATGCCGACCGCCACCAGCGCCACGATGGCCGCCATGGGCGACAGCACCACCTTGAACAGCAGCGGAATGTCGCTGAACTTCTTCATCACCGAACGCCCCTCGCCCCAACGCAAAAAAGCCCCGGAAACGGAAGTCCGTTCCGGGGCCTCGATCCTTACTTGTAATAGCCCGAGCCGCAGGCGTACTTGCCCTTGACCTGCTCGGAATAGATGGCCTTGGGCTCGACCTTCTTGGTCAGCGGGTTCGGCCACTTGTATTCGACCCAGCCCTTGCCCTCGGCCTTGACCTTCTCGAAGATCAGCACGTTGACGGCCAGACCGTCGGGGTCCTTGAAGCCCACCACGTTCTTGCCGCGCAGCGCCGGGTTGCCGCCATGGGCGACGTTGATGCCATCCAGGCCGTGGCAGAAGATGTACAACTCGCCCTTGACCCATTCCGGGCTTGAGGTGTCCGAGAAGTCGGCGAACGCCTTTTCCTCGCCCACCGCGTCGATATGGGCGACGGCCTTCTTGACGAAGGCGACCACTTCGTCGGCCTTGGGGCCGACCTGAGCCTGGGCCGGCGCCGAGATCACGGCGGCGGCGACGGCGATGCCGGCGAAGCGAAGCATGGAACGCAGCATGGATTTCCCCCTGGTTTGAACGATGGTGCAGGCATGCGCACGCAAGCCCCCTTCGACGCGCCCACCGGCGCGGCCGATGGCGGACCCGCGTGTCTGAAGGATCGAGAAGGCGGCGTGCGTCAGGCCGACATGCGGCTCGCCCTCGGAGGCCGAAGTAAATGTCCCCATGGGGAACGCCAATCTGGGAATGGCGCTTTGCATGGCCCCGCCGTCCTGAAAAAGATCGTCAACAGGGCAATGATGCTGCCGTCAATCGGCGGTGTGAAATGAGTTATCGCCCGATGAAAATAAGCGGCAAGCATGATGAAATGGCTTTAAATTATAGGGGCAAATACCGACATCGCTTGCGCCAATCCATATTCACCCCAAGGTTGAGGCGACCTCGGATTTGCCGTCAACATGACTCGCAGCCTGTGCGTATCGGCGGTCGGCGGATGTGCCGCCGACCGCCGGGAACGATTACGCCAGGCGTCGTTTGGTTGAGCTGGCGTCAGCGAATACGGCGCCGGGCGGCCGTTGACAATTCATTTAAATCCGGTTCGTACGGCGTTTCCCTGGACGGGTATTTCCATTAAGAGACGTTTGCTATACCAATGAGTAAGCCTTCTTAGACTTCGGAAATAGCTGCGGTGACCGGCATCAAGTCCTTCGGTATTCGCGCCAAGCTGATCATGATTTTCGTGGTCATCAAGGTGATTCCTCTGGTCGCGCTGGCGCTGTTCGCCTGGAAGGGGCAGGTGTGGCTGGCCGAGCGCGTGTCGGAAAACGTGGTCCGCATGACCCAGACCATGCGCGAGACGGTGGACGAGGTCGCCAGCAGCACCACCCAATCCGCCACCAAGGCGCTGGACGATTCGGCGCGCGAGTCGCTGGAACGCCTGACCACCGACACGGCCAAGGCGGTGGCGGCGTTCCTGTACGACCGCGACGCCGACATCCGCTCGGCGGCGTTGCTGGACCCCGGCCAGGATGCCTATCGCCGCTTCATGGCCGAACGACTGCGCCGGGTCGAACGCCATCACGCCTGGGTGCTGTCGCCCGACGGCAGCCAGTGGGTGCCCGGCCCCGAGGCGGTGCCCCAGTACGACCGGCCGCAGATGCGTTCCAGCAATGACGAGAACGCGCGCAACTTCAATTACCGCCAGCCCGACAACGTCGCCGCGCTCGAAGACCGGCCGCTGTTCCTGGAAATGACCTTCGTTGGGCTGGATGGCCGCGAGCGGGTCAAGGTGGTCAACTCGCCGCTGATGTCGCCCGACCTGCGCGACGTGTCCAGGCGCGAGAACACCTTCGTCAAGGCGGAAACCTATTTCCAGGCGCTCAAGGACCTCAAGCCCGGCGAGATCCATGTCTCGGACGTGATCGGCGCCTATGTGGGGTCGTCGATCATCGGTCCCTACACGCCGGCGGCGGCGCAAAAGCGCGGCATGGCGTTCGAGCCGGAAAAGGCCGCCTATGCGGGCACGGAAAACCCGGTGGGCAAGCGGTTCCACGGCATCGTGCGCTGGGCGACCCCGGTGGTGCATGGCGGCCAGATCGCCGGCTGGGTGACCCTGGCGCTGGACCATGACCACATCATGGAACTGACCGAGCACATCATGCCCACCGGCGACCGCTATTCGCCCATCGCCGACGCGCGGGCAGGCAATTACGCCTTCATCTGGGATTACAAGGGGCGCTCGATCGCCCATCCCCGCCACTATTTCCTGGTCGGCTACGACCCCGAAACCGGCGAGCCGGCGACGCCGTGGATGGACGAAACCCTGTATGCCCAGTGGCAGGAAAGCGGCAAGCCCGTCAACGACTTCCTGGCCGGGGTGCCGCCGTTCCACGAACAATCGCTGAAGAAGAAAGGCTCGGTGGCGCAGGTCAAGGCGGGCACGCTGGGCATGGATTGCCGCTACCTCAACCATGCCCCGCAATGCATCGGCTGGATGGACCTGACCCAGGACGGCGGCTCGGGGTCGTTCGAGATCTTCTGGAGCGGCCTGTGGAAGCTGACCACCGCCGCCGCCATCCCCTATTACACCGGGCCCTACGGCAAGTCGCCGCGCGGCTTCGGCTTCGTCACCATCGGCGCCAACGTGGACGACTTCCACCGTGCCGCCACCGAGGCGCGCCAGTACGCAGACCAGGTGGTGATGCAGCGCGACATGGAGCTGCAGGGGCATCTGGACGGCGTGATGTCCATGATCGTCTCGCAACTGGAATCCATGGCCCGCCAGCTGACCATTTCCACCGTGCTGATGATCGTGCTGGTCATCCTGATCGCGGTGTGGATGGCGTCGTTCCTGACCCGCCGCATCACCTCGGTGGTCACCGGTATCCGCCGGTTCGAGGATGGCGACCTGGACCATCGCCTGCCGGTGCAAAGCGGCGACGAGATGGCCCGCCTGGCAGCGTCGTTCAACGACATGGCCGACCGCGTGCGCGACTCGTTCGGCCGCCTCACCGACGCCCGCGTCAAGGCCGAGGAAGCCAGCCGCATGAAGAGCGAATTCCTGGCCAGCATGAGCCACGAGCTGCGCACGCCGCTGAACGGCATCATCGGCTTTGCCGAGCTGCTGCGCGACGAGGCCGAGACCGAGGAATCGCGCGAGAACGCCGAGATCATCGAACGGTCCAGCCGCCATCTGCTGGAACTGGTCAACTCGATCCT
>DATGXU010000004.1:0-14735 GCA_035298685.1 Magnetospirillum sp.
CTGCGCCCATGTGTGGACGGCCCCTGCGTTGCAAGGGAAATTCGACGTTCTTCGCGACCGAGCTGGGTGCAGTCATGTGTCCGGCCTGTTTGTGCGGTTCACCTGACCGCTGGCCATGATGTGATCCGCGAGCCGCTCCCAATCATTGCGACGGCCTCGACCGGCCGTGGGCGCTACAGGGTTTTGCGGTTCGTGGGATCGTTCGGTCGCCATCACGCTTTCATCGCCCTCACAATCGTGTGTCTGTGGTGAGTGTCAGGCTGCGGCTGGTTTTCGGTAGACGCCGCCATGGGCCAGAATGGCCCAGGCGATGCGCGCCATCTTGTTGGCCAGGGCAACTGATGCCTGACGGGCGGACTTTCGTGCCAGCAGGTGGGCGAGCCACGGCCCATAGCCGGATGTCTTTCGTCGCAGCATGGCGGTAGCGCCGAGTACCAGCAGCGAGCGCAGGTAGCGGTCGCCCATCTTGGTGATCGGTCCCAGCACGGATTTGCCGCCGCTGGAGTGCTGCGACGGCACCAGCCCGAGCCAAGCGGCGAAATCCCGCCCGGTTCGGAAACGGCTGGGGTCGCCGATGATGGCGACGATGGTGCTGGCGATCACCGGGCCGATGCCGGGAATGGTGGCAAGGCGACGGCTGGCCTCGTCGGAGCGGTGCCACGCCAGGATTTCCCGGTCCAGGGCTTCGATCTTGGTCTCGGCATCCTTCAATTGGGTTGCCAGCATGGCCAACGCCTCGCGGGCAGCAGCCGGCAGCGATGGATCGGCAGCATCGACGGCAAGAGGGATCAGTCTGGAGAGCCCGGCTTCGCCCGCAGCCTCGACGATGCCGAACTCGGCCAGATGCGACCGCACCGCGTTGGCGAGCATGGTGCGCTGGGTGACCAGCAGTCGGCGGGCACGGTGAAGCATCAGCCCCGCTTGCTGCTCGGGCGTCTTCACCGGCACAAAGGTCATCCCCTTGCTCGCCATGGCCTCGCAGATTGCCGCCGCATCCACGGCGTCGTTCTTGCGCCCGCGCTTGACGTACGGCTTGACGTAAGCGGGCGGCAACAGCCGCACCTCGTGGCCGAGAGCGGCCAACTCGCGCGCCCAGTAATGAGAGGTGGCGCAAGCCTCCATTCCCACCAGGCATGGCGGAAGTTTGGTGAAAAAGTCGACCATCTGACCACGTCGCAACTGGCGCTGGACGACCGCGTCACCCGCCGCATCAATGCCGTGGACCTGGAAAACCCCTTTCGCCAGATCCAACCCGATCATGCTAATTTCGTTCATGGACGGCCCCCGTCTTCAAGTGGTGAGTGTTCAACGACCACTTTGGCGCATTGCGACGCCGGTGAGCAGGGGCCGTCCACCCCATCATTGCGGGTCCTTCTTGGCGCCTTCTGCCAGCCACTTGGTGTAGCCGGGAACGTTGGCCGGGTCCTTGAGCACCTCGGCATCGCGCTGGACCGGGGTTCGGTCCGTGGTGTCTTCGGTGGTGGGGGCCGGTTGCGCAGGGGTGCCTGGTTTCGCGGTGTCCGGCGGTGCCGTGGGGGCGGGTGCGGGGGTGGTGGTTGACGCTGCCGGAACGGCAGCCCCTTCCGGCTTCTTCTCCGGTTCCGGCTTTGGCTCCGCCGGAATGCGGATATCGGTTTCGCCGGGTTTGGCAGGCGGAACTGGGCCCGGCGTGACGGTCGGAGGGATCGGCGCGGACAGCACGGCGCCGCCGCTTTCCGGCTTCGGCGTTTCCGCCAATCCCGCCTTCTGCATCTCGCCCGCGAACTTCGCCGCCAGTTCGGGATTTTTCTCGTTCATGGTCAGGTGGACCGATGCGAGATAGGGCATGGCCTCGGCGCGGTTGCGGCCGATCTCGCCGCGGAAGTGGGTGACGGCGTCCGCATAGTCGCTGCGGCCCAGCAGCGCCTGGGCCATGTTGCCCGCGGCCCAATGGTCGGCGCCGTCGGCACTGCCGAAGGGGGCGCTGCCGGTGGAAGTTTGCTCGGCGGTGGTGGCCTGTTCCCACAATTGCCGATCCTTTGGGACTCGGATGATCGTCGGGGGGATGTTGGGATTGCGGCCCCCCGGGATCTCTACCTCGTCGTAATCCTTTCCTGAGGCAGGCGCGGGCGGCGCTGGGAAGGTGGTCGAGGGCTTCGGCCAAGCGGCGGACTCCGGCGTTTCTCCCATCAGGATTCTCAGCAGGTTGCCGCTGTTGCGCGGGATATTCGGCTGCGGCCAGAAATCCGGACGTTGCTTCTTGTCCTGCCAATCCCATTCGCCTTGGACGATGTTGTTGGTGTGAACGGGCTCCGGTCTGCCGCCGCCGCCCAGCAAACCGCCCAGCTTGGCGATGGTCGGGCCGTTGGGCTTCAGCACCCCGTCCACCTGTAGGCCGTTGTCCTTTTGGAAATCGCGGATGGCCTTGTCGGTATTGGGATTGGCGTAGCCGCTGGGGCCGTCCTGACCAAGATCGAGATACCCGGCCTTGCCAAGCAGCGTCTGCACCTTGGCGACGTCGGCGCGGGTATTGTCGCCGCCCGAGGGCGACACCGTGCCCTGAAGCTTGAACGGCTCGGGGCCGAACAGGTCGCCGATACCGGCACCCTTCTTCCACGCCTGCTGAAAGGCGGGAAAGCGGGGATCGGCATCCTCGTCCATCAGGGATCGCGGCTTGATGCGCCACTCGCTGGCGGCGCCTGGGCCGGACACCAATTGGCGTTCGGGGTCTTCGTTGAACAGGGATTGGAAACTGAAACCGGGCATGAGAGTGCCTCCAAAAAAAGGCGCGCGATGCCGCGCGCCATCTGGGACGAAGTCGGAAATCCGCCGGAGAGTGCTTGGGATAAGTGGCCGTCAGGTGGTCCGTGTCGGCTGTAGCCCTTGCTGTAAGCCTGCTGACGACGAGCGGGAGTTCCCCCACACAGAGCGGTCTACTTGTTCTCCAACCGCCAGACCGGCCTGCATGGCGAGACCCGCCGGAGGAAAGACATAGCTCATGACCGTTGCTGCCGCCTGGGGTCCCTGGGTGGCGAGAAAACCGGCGGGGCGCCCGGTCCGTTCTGCTTCGATAGCCTCCATGGCGCGGCCCGTGGCGAGATGGCGCACCAAATCTTGCCGGACTGCCCGCAAAACACCTTTCGCGTGCCAAGGTGCCGACATATTCGTCGATGAATTTATTTCCGGTTGTGCAGGTTAGGGGGACTGCGCCATGCCCGTGCGCCGGATTGGCCTTTGTTATCGCAGTGTCAGCGGACGCGTGCCCATGGGCGGCGGTCGCCGAACCGTAGCAGTGGAATCCACCTTGGAACGGGACTTCGCGCTGCTCCAGCGGTTCGATCGCGATGTCGTCGGTTTAGAAGAACAACCGGTCCGAATCAGCTACCGCGATGCCGCTGGGGCAAAACGCAGCTATGTCCCGGACTTCCTCGTCACCTACCGCCAAGGGGTGCCGAAGTTGGTGGAGGTGAAGTTCTCGACCGACCCTGCGCTGGTGGGGGGTGAGTTGGAACCGCGGTTTGCCGCTGCACGGACATACTCGGCGGCGCGGGGCTGGTCGTTCCATCTTGCTACCGAAGCCCACATCCGCACGCCCAGGCTCGGCAATGCCACCTTCCTGCTGCCGTTCAGACAGCGCCCAGCCGACTCGGCGTTGCGCGCCCGCATCCTGCTCGCGATCCAGGCAAGGCCCCGCACGGTGGAATGGCTGACGGCCACCGTATCGACGGATGCGGGCTGCGACCGAGCTCAGGTGCTGCCCAATCTGTGGGGTATGGTAGCGCGCTTCGAACTGGTGGCTGATCTGGACCGGCCATTGACCATGCGATCCCACCTGAAATTGCCGAACGGAGGGCTGTCATGACGGCACGTCTGAGCCTGAAGCCCGGTTCCGAAGTCGTCTGGCGCGGCCGGAACTGCAAGATATTGGAGGTGGTGACGGCCTCCAAGGTACTGGTTGAAGTGCTCTCGACCAACGCCAAAGAGGTGGCTGTTGTCTCCAAACTGCGCCCTCGCAAGAACGCCGAAGAGGAAGGTTCGGTCCGTGTCCTGGATGGACTGGCGCCGGAAGATTTGGCAGAGGCCAAGCGCCGCTTCAGCATCATCAAGCCGCTGGTGCGTTGCGAGCGTCGAAGCGAAGAGGATGTCCAGCGTGTCGTTGAACGCCATGGTGTGCCCAGAACCACCTTGTATCGCTGGATCAAGCGATACGAAGGCCGCCGACGTCTGAGCGACCTTGCCCCCACGCGCCGCGGCCGAAAGATGCCCAAACGGCTGGCGCCTGAGGTCGAGGCGATCATCACCAGTGTCATCGATGAGCCAAACAACAGGTGACGGGCGAGGAGGTGATCCTAGAGGTTCACCGTCGGTGCCGCGCTGCTAATCAGACCAAGCCTTGCGCTGAAAGCGTGCGTTCCCGCCTGCGGGCGATTCCGCCGCAATTGAAGGTGCTGAAACGGGAGGGCAAGAAGGCTGCCCACGATAAATTCGGGGCGGTCAAAGGCAATTTCCCAGGGGCAGATTCCCCGCTTTCCGTCGTGCAGATCGACCACACATTGCTCGACATTATCGTCCTCGACGAGGAGATGCGGCTGCCGATCGGGCGCCCGTGGCTGACCCTGGCCATCGACGTGTTCAGCCGTATGGTCGTCGGCTATCACCTGTCGCTTGATCATCCCAGCGCCTTCGCCATCGGCCTATGCCTATGCCACGGGATGCTGGACAAAGCGGCCGAACTGGAACGGCCTGGGCGTCAAAGGTGAGTGGCCGGTTTGGGGGAAGCCGCGGATGGTCCATGCCGATAACGGCAAGGATTTCCGCAGCTACCTGATCCAGGATACGCTGGACGAATACGACATCCGCTATGAATTCCGGCCGGTGAAGACGCCCCACTATGGCGGCCACATCGAGCGCCTGGCGGGCACGCTTGGGAAGAAAATTCACGCCCTTCCTGGCGCCACCTTCTCCAATCCCAAACAGCGGGGCGAATACAAGTCTGAGGCCAAGGCGCAGATGACGCTGCGGGATTTGCGGCCGTGGCTGCTCAATCTCATCGTCGGCGTCTATCACAACAGACGCCACGACAGCATCGGTTGTTCGCGCCCGACCCGGCGCCCATGCTGCCACTGGAATTCCCGCAGGTGGAATTGGAGGGGCGAATCCGCCGCCTGCGCAGCCCGCGCTACGTCGATTACGAAGCTGGCAATGCTATACTCGGCCGTTTGGCGTGGCTCTACGACCACCCTAAGGTCACGCGGCCGCCATGCAGCCTGATCTACAGCGACACCAATAACGGCAAGACGGCGCTGGCCCACAAGTTTGCTCGCGACTATAGCCCGCTGGAGGACAGCCCCGATTATGGCAAGCGCCCCGTGGTCTATGTTCACGCACCGCCGTTCGCCGACCTCAACGGCTTTTACGATGCCATTTTGCGGTCGCTGAACGCCCCCTACCGATCGACAGCGCGGGCCCAGGCCAAATGGGATCAATTACTTCAGTTGCTGACTGCGGTCGGCACGCGGGTGCTGATCCTGGACGAGGTGAACAACTTCTTGATTGGCAAGGTCGATCAGCGCGGCATGGTGCTGAACAGCCTCAAGAGCCTGAGCAACGAACTGCGGATCCCGGTGGTGGCCATGGGCACCCAGGATGCCGTCCGCGTGTTCCAGACAGATCAGCAGTTGGGCAACCGATTTGAGCCGATCGGTATTCCGCGTTGGGGAATGAGCCGGGAATACGCGTTGTTCGTCGCCCGGTACGTCCAGAGCCAGGAACTCAAGCAGGAGAGTGATTTCCGGTCCAAGGAGCTGGTTGGCCGTATCCACACGATGTCGGAGGGCCTCACGGGGGAGA
Organism: Magnetospirillum sp.; assembly: GCA_035298685.1. Lineage (GTDB taxonomy): Bacteria > Pseudomonadota > Alphaproteobacteria > Rhodospirillales > Magnetospirillaceae > Magnetospirillum. Next base: position 5,830 of record DATGXU010000004.1, read on the forward strand.
CATGCAAGCTGCTTGCGCTCGCCGCTGAGACCACGATTCACTCCGGCAGGGAAATCATCGACATGGGGACGCTGGATCACGTTCCCTGGGTGATGCCCTCTGAGAGGAGGCGGGCCGCTCGCTGAGCCCTTATGCCTAGGAACTCTCTGTCACCGGGTTCTTGCTGGTCAATAAGGATGTCGCCCTGTGGTTGTGTTTGGCGAATGTTCGTGCAATCACTTTGCATTCGAATGCCGAACGTCTGTTGTCGGACCCCGGAAACCTGAGACGTACGGAGGGCGCGTGAACGAGTTGCAGCCGCATGCCTGGCCAAGCGCCAATAGCAACTACATTGCTTTAGCTGTGCTAGAGCGGCCAATGAAACCTGCCGCGTTCATATATTGCTGCCTGGCTTCGAGTTCACGCTCTCCAGGGTGGCAGAACGAGGAGGCCCTCGCCATTGGCGACGGCGCAATCTTACGAGTCATCCAACGGCTAGTAACTGATAACGCTTTGGCCGCCTTCTTGGAGGGACTGCGGGAAGGTCAAGTGCTCCCGAATGCGTTGGGAGCTGGTGACATCTTGCCCGTTCCTATTAAGGCCACACGCCAGATAATCGCCCCAGCGCTTGGGCACAAGGCTGCGACCTGTCGGTGTTATTGCACCCTTCCCAATTTGCACCATATCCTCGAGCCTGAGCCTGAAAACATCCTGCCAAGCGTGCTGCAAGCACTCGACGCGACCCTCAATTTTGGCTTCGCCAGGGCGGCAGCCCATAGGCTTGGTAACGTGGAGGTACTGGAACTGAAGGAGTGGCTCGAACAGCCACGTCCTTTCTTGTGCCAATCAGTTCGCCCGAAGGATGGAGTGGACGACGGAACGCCTCGCCATTTCGCGCTTTGTCGATCGCCGGAATTCGCGGCAGTGCTCCATGTCGCCCACTTGGTCTGTCGGTCGGGCAAAGATGTTATTTTGGACCGTCTGATCCACTTGCTACCCGGCTGTCTGCGGTCAGAGATCATATCTCCGGACTCGGTGGATGAGTATGAGATCAGCCTTTTTGATGCTGAAGGCGGGCTGATCCACAAGGAGGGCTTCCCCTTCCTGCGTACCATAACGACCAACATGGCGATGCAGGGCCGCAAGGTGGAAATTCAGGACCGTCTTACGGAGCGAGCCGCCAGCCACGGTAAGGACAAGGAAAAGCGGGCCTCCACGGTGTCTAGTTACGCCTCCCAGCGTTTTCAGGTGGGTGGCCATGACGCCGCTCGCCTGTACGCCGATGCTGTGCATTCCCTTCTTCCTGTTAAGGATCACAGCGAGGACAGATGGTTCAACCGTGGCTTGGGCGACGAGTTAGGTGTGATCGAGTATTTTCGGGAGTTGACGCATGGTGGGCGGGTTGCCAAGGCGGTTATTGTCGATCCGTTCTTCGACGTGGAAGCTCTGCGTCGCCTGGTATTGCGCTTGGACAATCGTGATCTGAGCCTGACCATCGTCACCAGTTGGCAAAGACGCCAAGCACAAGAACTAGTTTCTGCGTTATCCGCAGCCCGAGAGGTTATTAATGCTTCGATCACGTTGTTGAATTTGACGGTTTCTGGGCGCGAAAAAGCATTTCACGATCGTTACGCATTGATGTATCCGCATGAGGCGCGGCCGCACGTTTTTCTATTATCGAACAGTTTGAATGCTATGGCTAAGGATTGGCCATTTTGCCTGAGTCGACTGTCGGGCGAAGCCGAGGTTTTGGCCAGAAAGTACATTGAGGGACTGTGTCGAGGTGAAGACGTCACCGGCGGTCACCCCCCAAACTTAACCACGTTATGGCCACTGCCATGAGCGCGGAGTTTCCGTCCCCGGAAAGATGCCCCGGGGCCATTGAGGCGCTGCGATGGTTGTTGCAACTGCCTTCCGGGGCTGGGCCGAGCTGGGTGCTCCGGCAGGCCAGGCTGTACCTGATTTCAGCTGAGCCGGGAGGATATTGGCGCGTTAAGACTGAGGAAGCCGAACGTCTGATGCGCGTCCCGCCTGCCATCCCCCAGGACCGCCGTCGCTTTACCGAAATCCTCCACGGCTTAGGCGAACTGTCGGCGAGATCCCATTGCGACTTTCTGTCCCCCATCATCCCGCAGACACGTCGTTTCTTGCGCCGCAATTCGCCCGCCCGTCTGCTCGACGCGGCCGCTACGATCCAGCTACGTCACGGCAAACCCTATTCCCTTGCCGAGTTGGGGCGTGCCCAAATGATGGTCCGGACCAAATTGGAATGGGAAACCTACCGAGCCTGTGAATGGTTCCTATGGCATCCCGGTAGCTATTCCGCCCCAGGCAGGTATGGCTTCAAGTTCATTACCAGATTGGTCGCAAAGCTCTCGCCATATGAGCTCGGACTTTGGCTTGTTAGCCGGGGGGAACATCCTTCCGTAACTGCAGTGTTATCCACCCTTGTTGACGGTTTGGCTTTCCTCCCTCAATCGGAACGAGCGCGGGCCTTGTTGTCTATGCCGGTGCCATTGCTTCAGTGTGTTGGCGCGGCGGCGCTGATTTGGCCCGACGGCCCGCACGAATGGTCGAAATATCATTTCAAGGACGTTTTCCAGGATCTGATAGCGGGGGGCATTCCTCCTGGCGACGCCCTTTGGATGACTGCTTCGCGTTTAAAAGACTGCTTTCATCGGCGGTTTAGGTTGGAGGGTCGCATTCTCGAACTTGAACAGGATATTGCCCGGCTGGAGCGCTCTCCAGACACGGCGCCAGGAGGACGCGAGAATGCCTCAGACTTTATCGTTCGGCACCAAAGCGAACTAGCCGAAGCAAAGCAGGAGCTGCCACGCCTCCTGGACTGGACCGACAGCCAGCTGGACCAGATGGCCGCCAGTTGGCCCGCCATCGGGTTGACCGCCACCCAGCATGACTCATTGGAGCCGATCTTCATCGGTCACGCGGAATTACGCTATCGACTGGCGACACGACTTGCGCCGGGAGGTGATCGAGACATTTTGCTTCGACGCACCATCGATCATTGGGTCGTGGCCGTGGAAAAAGGTGAGCCCTATCTTTGGCGAGAGGACAACGAAACGACGCTGGCATGGACCGCAAGGTCCTTCGTACTCCTACACGCCGGCCAGCCCCACATGGGCAGAAATGTGGGCAGGTTGCTGGGCCGTCTGGTAGAGAAGCCCAAGACACTCGCATATCAACCGTATGCGTCAGTGCGCAGGCCTGATCAGTGGCGTGAGGCCATAGGGCAGATCGCCTCCGCCGTGCTCTTTGCCTTCGCGGTAATTGAGGCGGCGCCGGACCAATGCCGGCAGGAAATGGCAGTGTTGCGCGAGCACGCCATCGACATCGCGTTTCAACTGCTCGCACATGCAGGGAGCTGGTGGCGCGACGAGGACGGCCGTCTCGACCATATCGCCCGATCGTCGCTTTGGCACATGGCTGCAACGCCACCATTGACCCCGCGAATTCGCACTTGGGCCGAGGCGGAGGAGCTTCCCGATTTTCCTCGTGCGCTTGCTGCATGGTGTGTCCGCGAACCAGATCCAGATGTCTGTTTCTTGGCAGAACATCTCCTTCTGCGTGTGGCTCGCTTGCCTATGTCAGAAAATTCGCTAACGGCTGGATTTCATCGACTGCTCACCCTCCTAGACGTTGCCAGTGCTTGCCGTGCCGGCAACTCCCGGACCCTGCTTAGGCTTTGGCCACAAGCCTATGCCCCCTGGGATGAAGTGACGCGTGGCGGTTGGCGAGACGCAGCGCGTTGGCTTGCCGCCGCAGTGGAAGAGAATGGCCCTGAGCGGCGAGAACTGTTGAGCGCGCCAGAATTCACCCAATCTTTTTGTCGCTCTGCCATTGAAGGAGCATGGCCGAGAAACAATAACTCATGACGTTGGCGCGCTTTGTGCGCGGATCCAATCCAAGTCGGACCAAAGAACCGAAGGGACTGATGGCGCAGCTCATGCGTTCGTTGTCGCTTTCCAGCGTTCCGGAACGAGCAAACAAAGCGGCTACTTAAATGCTTCAGGATCGCTGAGAAACGCCTCGGCGATGTGTAACGCTGAGATATGGCGGAGATGTGGGTAATCGCTCTCGCAAGTGCACTCTCGCGTGTCACGCTGGCGAACCCAACAACCATCGTCCCTCACACGATAAAACCAACCCTGGTTCATTCCTGCGCGTGTGAGCTCGAGCCCCGGATGCTCGACCATGAGTTCTCCAAGCTCGATGAGGTCAGGCGCCCGCGGCAGGACGACAATGCCTTTTTGATACAGCACCGTCCCTCCCATATTGGCGTGTTGCACCAACTGGTCGGCCTCAAACGCGACAGATCCATGCTGGTCCACAAGTTTCATAATCATGGGAAAGTGTAGCGGCGCCTCATCAGCGGTGCCAAACAGCACGACATCCGGCACTTTCAGCTTTCGCCGTCGCTGTAGACCTTGGAATGATTGATCCGCTTGGTCAGGAAGCGGGCGTGCAACTGGTCCCAATGCGGGGCTTCGTCGGCACTGAGCCTCATCTCAGATTCCGCCTGCCGCTTGGGCAATGGAAACAGCGCCATCCCCCTCAGGGCATGTTGAATTTCAGATATCCCGCACAGGCGACGCCATCCAGGACCCAGGTTCCATTCGTGAACACAAGGCGATAGGTCGCGAGCGGCTCGGTTTCCTCTGGCCAGCGATATTCGACGACGGCCTGGTCGGCGGATGCGCTTGCGGTGCGATAAAGATACTTTTCCGCGGCATCCTGCGCGCAGGTTATGGGGTGGACGTCGATGCCGCAGCTTTCGCCATCCACATAGGTGCCGTTGCAGTTCTTCCTGACGGCCTTGCGTTCGGCGTTCACCCATGCAGTCCGGAGTTTTGGGCTGAACTGCCCCTGAAACAGGCGATCCTTGGTTTTGTCCCGCCCTGGGGCTTCGACCGCAACCCAAGCGGATTCGGGTATCCGGTCGGCCAGTTTGAGGATGGCGTCCAGCGCCTTTTCGGCGTCGGTGCGTGGTTCGTGAAACGAGCCCGAGGTGCTGCTTTGCCGTCCGGGCCTCTGTTCCGCCGCCTGGGCAGCGGTGAGGCCGGCGGTTGCAAGGGTGCTGGCCACGGCGACGGACACCGCCAGGCGGCAGAGGCCGTCGACGGTCGTCAGGTCGGATATCCACGACATCCCCTTTCCGGGGCGTGCCGCCATTATTCTGGGTTGGTCCATTATCTTTCGCGTCCCATGGATAACCTGCCGTACAGGGGGCGCGGCATTGTTGATGGCATTCGGCACCTTATCAACATCGAACTTTCGGGCACGTCGCGCAGGCGCATGGGCAAGGGGCGGGCTTCTCAGGGCGTGACGCTTGCGTTAAAGTGCGTGCGGGGTTCAAGCGGGATGGTTGCGTTGCCAGGCCAGGGGGGCGGGCGGGCGCCTGCTGCCCTCTATTATCGGCGTCGAACCCTTGACCTCGTTCTCCAATCTCAGCCTGAAGCTCAAACTGACCTTTGGCGCCATCCTGCTGGGTGGGGCGCTGCTGCTGGCGCAGTCGATCCTGCAGTTCTACGCGCTGCGAAGCGAGGTTCTCGAGCGGATTGAAGCCCAGCAGTTCAGCCTGCTGTCCGAACTGGCCGCCCACATGGACGACCAGATTTCCGAGCGGCTGACGGCCCTTGCCCAGGCGGGCACGGTGGTCTCGCCATCGATCATGACGGATCTGGCGGCACTCGAGCGTCATCTGCGCGAAGAGACCGCCTTGCTGAGCCTGGTGGACGACCTTTACGTCTTCAACGCCAACGGCGTGCTGCTGGTGGATTGGCCGGAAAAGCCCGGCCGCCGCGGCCTGGACATGAGCAACCGCGATTACATCCAGCAGGTGCGCGCCACCCTGCGCCCGTTCGTATCCCGGCCAATCCTGGGCAAGGCGACGCGTCAGCCGATCATCGTGCTGGCGGCCCCCATCCTGGACGGCAACGGGCAACTGGTCGGGATCATCGCCGGCGTGCTCAACCTCTATAAACAAAACCTGATCGGGGCGCTGGCCGACCGCCGCGTGGGACGAAACGGCTATTTCTATCTGGTGGACGACGAACGCACCATCATCTTCCACCCCGACAAGGACCGCATCATGCAGCCCGCCGCCGCGCCCGGCGTCAATCCGCTGCTGGACAGGGCGTTCGAGGGGTTCGAGGGAACCGGGGAGGGGGTGAACAGCAAGGGGCTGAAGGGGCTTTTCACCTTCAAGCGGCTGAAAACCACCCGCTGGATTCTGGCGTCGGTAATCCCGTCGGACGAGGCGTTCAGCCCCATCTACGTCATCCAGCAGCGCATGATCGTGACCACCTTGCTGCTGATCATGGTGGCGACCCCTTTGCTGTGGGGCGCCGCCCAACGTCTGCTGAAGCCGCTGGTGGTGCTGGCCGAAGCCATGCACGAGCGCGCGGCCCGCATGCGCCGGCGCGAGCAGGCGACGGCGGTCGACGAGGGCGGCAGCCTGGAAATCCGGACCGTCGCGCATGCCTTCAACGAATTCCTTGATGCCCGCAACCACGCCGAGCGCGAACTGACCGACAAGGGCCGCCAACTGGAGGCCATGGCCGAGGACCTGAAGGCCAGCATGCTGAGGGCCGAGGAAGGCAGCCGGGCCAAGTCCGAATTCCTGGCGACCATGAGCCACGAAATCCGCACGCCCATGAACGGCATCATCGGCATGACCAGCCTGCTGCTGGACACCAACCTGTCGGGCGAGCAGAAACGCTTTGCCGAGACGGTGCGCACCTCGGCCGAGGCGTTGCTCAACATCATCAACGACATCCTGGACTTCTCCAAGATGGAAGCGGGGGAGCTGGAGTTCGAGGAAACGTCGTTCGAGATCAGGCCGCTGGTCGAAGGGGTGGTGGACATCCTGTCGCCTCGGCTGCGCGGTCGCGACATCGACCTGACATACATGGTGCCGGCCCAGGCCAGGGGGGTCTTCGTCAGCGATCCGGGCCGGCTGCGGCAGGTGCTGCTGAACCTTGTCGGCAACGCCATCAAATTCACCGAACGCGGCAGCGTGTCGGTGGTGGTCGAGCTTCAGCGCGACGGCGCGGAGCGCCCGGTGATGAAGGTTTCCATCGCCGACACCGGCGTGGGAATATCCGAAGCGGCCAAGTCGAAGATGTTCAAGACGTTCTCGCAGGCCGATGCCTCCACCGCCCGGCGCTATGGCGGCAGCGGGCTGGGCTTGGTCATCTGCAAGCGCATCGTCGAAAAGATGAACGGCGACATCGGCTTCGAAAGTCGCGAGGGTGTGGGCAGCACCTTCTGGTTCTCGGTGCCGCTGACCTGTTCCGACCAATTGCCGGTCGAGGACAAGCCCGACAACCCGCTGCACGGGGCGCGGGTCGTGGTGGTGGACGACAATCCCACCAACCGCGACATATTGGCGCATATCGTGGAAGGCTGGGGTGCCGAGGTTTGCTCGGTCGAGTCGGCGGCGCAGGGCCTGAGCGAAATCCGATCGGCCGTCTCTCGGGGGCGGCCTTACGACGTCCTGATCACCGATCATCTGATGCCCGACCTGAGCGGCCTTGATCTGGTCGCCCTGTTGCGCGCGGACCCGGGCACGGCCTGCCTGCCGGTGATCCTTGCCACATCCGCCGACCTGTCGGTGGTGAAGCAGGCGATGGGCAAGCTGAGGGGCGTTCTCTGCCTGCTGAAACCCATCCGCCAGAGTGCCCTGTTGGACATGCTGATGTCGGCCGTGGGGCGCAATGGGGCGGAAACCGCGCCGCTGGCCGAGTCCGAGGACCTTCAACTGGCCGGCCGCTGCCTGAAGATCCTGGTCGCCGAAGACAATTCCATCAACCAGCAGGTGGCCGTGGGGCTCTTGGGCAAGCTGGGGCATCGCGCCGACGTCGCCGACGACGGCGGCCAGGCGGTGGACCTGGTGATCCGGGGTGATTACGATCTGGTGCTGATGGACATGCAGATGCCGAATGTTGACGGCATCGCCGCAACCCGGCTGATCCGTGCGTTGTCCGCTCCCAAGAACGCCATTCCCATCATCGCCATGACCGCCAATGCCATGGTGGGGGATCGCGAGGCGTGCCTGGACGCGGGGATGAACGACTACATCTCGAAGCCCATCGATCGGCGCCGTCTGGCCGAGCTGCTTGGGCGGTGGAGTGAACGCCTGGACGGGCATTGCCCCTTGGTCGCCGCCCCGCCGGCACCGCCCGCGCAGTCGCTGCCCGATGCACCTTTGGTCGATGCCACTGCTCAAGCCGAATTGGCCGAGGATCTGGGACAAGAGACGTTCGACGATCTGGTGCAGCGTTTCCGCGCCGGGGCCTCGGCCCGGCTGGCCGAACTTGCCGCGGCCGTCGCCACTGGCGACGAAAAGGCCGTTGCCTCCATCGCCCATTCGCTGAAGGGATCGGCGCTGAACCTGGGCTACACCGCCTTCGGCAAGCAGTCGGCGGACATGGAAAGCAAGGCCAAGGCCGGCGCCGCGCCAAGCACGGCGGACGTGGCGCAGCTGCAGCGGCTGTTCGAGATGTCCTTCGCGGGTTAACAGGGGGCGGGAAAACTCTCCGCGCCTTTTCTGAGGCACAGCCGTGCCCGCCCCCTTTTGTCAGCTGGCGACCACCATGAAATCGCTTGCCGTCAGTGTGGGCTTGGTGGTCAGCGTCGCCAGCAAGGTGCTGCCGCCCGCCGTAGAGCCGTTGGAATCATAGCTCAGCTGGCCGGTGGTGGTGTTGTAGATCAGCCGAGTGGCGGCTGATGTCGCCGTGCCTTGCGCGTTGATCGCCAAGATCGTCGGCAGCGCCGCCGCCGAGACGCCGGGAAAGTTGGGACTGACCAACTGAAGCCGATCGACGCCTGCGGCGAAGTCGGCAATGGTGTCGGCACCGTTGGCGATGGCGGTCAGGCGGAAGGTGTCTCTGCCGGCGCCGCCCCTC
>DATGXU010000005.1:0-2956 GCA_035298685.1 Magnetospirillum sp.
TTCGTCGGGGAGGCCGGGGTTCTACAGGAACCGCCAACCGTTGTCAAACTCTTTTTTACTACAGCCCGAACTTCCGTCCGAACCCGCCGGCTGTCTGACTTTCCGGCCCGCCACCGCAGCGGCGAGGCGCGGGTTATAGGCGGAACGGCATAGGCCGTCAAACCCTTTTTCATGAATCCGCAAAGATTCTTTTCGCCCCCCCGTTCAGATGGCGTCGCCGGCATAGGGCGGGTTGGGCGGCGCCCCGATCTCGACCCGGTTGCGGCCATTGTGCTTGGCTCGATAGAGCGCCACGTCGGCGCGGCCGAAGCCGTCGGTGAAGGTCTCCTCGTGGCCGCCCAAATCGTCGGCCACGCCAATGCTGACGGTGACCGGCACATGCAGCGCACCGACGATCACATCCATGGCGGCGACGGTGGCGCGCACACGCTCGGCCAGGATCAGCGCGCCGTCGAGAGTGGTGTTCGGCAGCAGGATGGCGAATTCCTCGCCGCCGATGCGCCCCAGCACGTCGCTGTCGCGCAGGATCGACACGATTTTCTGGGCCAGGCGCTTGAGCACGATGTCGCCGACGCCATGACCGTGGGTGTCGTTGATCACCTTGAAGTGATCGATATCTAGAACCAGCACGGCCAGCGGATAGCCGTATCGCCGCGCCCGATCCATTTCGCGGTTGGCGCACTCCACCAGATGGCGGCGGTTGACCACCCCGGTCAGCGAGTCGTAGGTGGCCAGGCGGACCAACTGGTCACGGGCGCGCTTGTGCCGGGTGATGTCGGCCAGCGACAGCAACAGCCCCGGCGCGCCGCGCCAGACGACGCGCTGGAACCGCACCTGCACCCAGGCGGCCTCGCCGTCGGCTCCCGGCACCGGCAGGTCGAGGCGGGTGTGGGCGTGAGCGTGGCGGTCCAGCCGAGCGGCAAGGCGGGAGAACAGGCGCTCGGCGCGAGCGCGATCCTGGGGCGCGAAGACCTCCCACGCGGCCGGCAACAACACCAGCGCCTCGGGGTGATCGAAGCCCAGCAGACCCGCCGCCGCCCGGTTGGCGAAGCGGAAACGCCCCTCCTGGATCACCGCCACGCCCTCCAGCGAGTTCTCGACCAGCCCGCGGAACTCGAACTTGATGTGGCGGCGCATCTCGCGCACCGCCTCCTCGAGGGCGCCGACCTTGCCGATGCCGTGGGTAACGAACGCGGTCTCGACCCCGGCGTCGAAGGCCAGGCCATGCATCTGCGCCGACAGCCGGGCCAGGGGGCGGGAAACCGTGCGGCGGGTGACGTGAAGGAACAGTAGCCACAAGGCCGCCGACTGGATCACCAGCGCGCCGATGATCATGGTCCCCCGCGAGGCCAGCCGATCGAGCGCGGCGCCGCCATCGGAATAGAAGGTGGCGCGCACCCGACTGGATGCACCGCCGTCAGGGCGGGTGTCGATCAGAAAGGAATGGGCGGTCAGCGTCCACAACGTCCACAGACCCACGCCGCCATCGCTGTCGGCGGCGACACCGACGCGGCTGACGCGGCCGCTTTCGTCGACGATCACACCGCGCCCCGTCAGCACCATGCCGGTGTCGGCATCCTGGATGGCAACGCCGGATATATATGGTGAGGCCGCGACGTCGGCGACGATGGCCTTGACGTTGGTCAGCCGCCGGCTGGCCAGGGCTTCGGCCAGCGGCGCGCGCGAAGCCGCCTCGTGCAGCCGCAGGCGGGCCAGAATGTCGTCCGTGGCCGAGCGGTATTCGCCCACCACCACGGCCGCCAGCACCAGCAGGGCGAGGGCCACATATCCCAGGCCGACCCACGACAGGGTCCGGTCGGTCAGGGCGGGAGGCGACGGAAGGGAAATGGGGGCGGCCTGCACCTCGGACGCGCTGTTCCATGACACGGTCATCGTTCGCTCCTTAACATCCGGCCCCGCACCACACGCGCGAGCATTGGCGAATGGGACTCAATAAACCTTAAATTTAGTAGATATAAGGTCATTTCATGAGTCAAGGCCGTTCCACCACGAAAATCCCCCTTCCAGGCCTGCCCTTCCTGGTTTTCCGGCGAGGATGGAAACGTCGTTGCGCACCACTGGCGGTTGGTCTACACTCTAGCAGATTATCGCAATGAGTCAGGAAGCGGGAGAACGTAATGCCCGGAACATCTCTGGCACCATTGGTGCGACCGCACTGTCGCCGGAAGAGCCACCCACTCGTCCCTGTCGCGGGAACGATGCCGGAGCGGCGTGGCGCCAGCATGAGGAGGTCCGCATGTCCATTATCTCGGAACTGCCAGTACACCTGGACGAAAGCAAGGTTTCCCTGGAAGACGACGCTGGCAGCGTTCTGACCGCGTGCATGGATTGCGAGGGCGCCGCCACCTGCAGGATCGCCGCCGGCCTGGCCCGACTTGCCCGCTTGCGGGAACGGATGGCACCCCATGACGACAATCTCTGGCTACGGGGACGAATCGACGAATATCTGGGCGTCCAGGTTTGCCTGGCCGGCGTGTTCGGCCTGAGCGCCCCCACAGAGGCTGCGAAGGCGCCGCCATCGGCGAGCCATCCCGACACGCCGAAGGCCGGCGTGCTGGAACTGGCATTGCGCCGCCGCGCCGCCGGAGCGGGCCCCACCGGGCTTGACCACCCCAAGCCCGGCGATCGCGTTCCTCACTTCTCCCCGTCGCGGCCCGCCCCTCCCCTCGGCAAGGGCTGACGACAGGGCACCCCCGCCAGGGCGTCGGAGACAGCCGCCGCCCTGGCGGCCCCCATTCATCCATTGGACAAAAAAAGGGCGGCGCCTGCGCACCGCCCCACTTCCGCAATCCGCAACCGCACCCCGCCGTCAGTTCAGCGACACGCCCTGTTCGACGGGAACACGGGCCGCCACCGCCGCAGCCTTGGCCTTCTTCGCCTCTTTGGCGACCACCACCCGCACCTTGCGGGCGTCGGCCACCCCCAGATCGGCGGG
>DATGXU010000006.1:0-10142 GCA_035298685.1 Magnetospirillum sp.
CTCGAACGGGTTCACCAGCAGGTCGAAGGCGGACCAGTAACCGATGAGCAAGTCGGACCAGCGACCGAAGATCACCGGCGAGGCGTTGGTACCGGCGCCCAGGTTGGTGGGCAAGGTGGTGGTCGCCGCAGTGCCGTAGCCGGCCAGGCGGTTGTCGTCGCCCATGAGATAGCCGGCGGCGATGCCGCTTTCCTTCAGCGTGGCCTTGAACTTGCGCCGGGCCTTGGGGTGCATGGCCCAGCCGGTGCCCTCGTTGTTGACGTCCTCCAGGTCCCCCAGGAAGTCCAACACCTCCGCCCAGGTGGGCGTGGCGGACAGCGAAGCGGTGCCGATGCCCGAGACGTGCAGCACGCCGCGCGGGTTCGGCGCCGTGCCGTCGCCCTGAATGGCCGCCGTGTCGATGGCCTGGGCCAGCACCGCCGCCATGTCGTTGCGGGTCAGCTCCTCGATGGCCGGGCTGGACTGCTGAAGCATGTTGCGCGACAGCTCGGTGATGGCGCCGACATGCTTCGGGCTCATCTCCACCTGATCGAAATTCTGGTCCGAGAAGGTCAGGGCCTGATTTTCGTTGACCCAGCCGGCAGACACGGAGCCGGAGCGCTTGGGAATGGCGACATTGCCCACCAACCCCGGCAGCACGGTGGCACCCAGCCGGCCGGTGATCAGGTTGGCGCGCAAGGTGTCGATGAAGAGGTCACCGCGCAGGTCGGTGGCGACTGTTGCACTGCCGGTCGAGGCGGTGGTGGTCACGCGCTTCTCGAACACCTGCAGGGGCACCAGAATGCCCTGCGGCTTCAGGCCAGAACGGCGCGCCAGCTCAGCGCTGATTTCGCGCTCGCGGCCAGCATCCACCGGCAGGTTGGCGGCGGCGGCCATGGCGCGGATCAGCGAAAAGCTGCGCACCTCGATGTCGAAGCGGTTGTCGCCGGTACCGGCCACCGGCTGGCCCTGCATGCGGCGCTCGGCCTCGTCCATGGCCTGCGCGCGCTCGATGGCCTTTTCCGTGGCGGTCAGGTCGGCGCGCATCTCGTCGAACTTGTGCGCCTGATCCTCGGACAGGTCGCCGCCCTGGCCGGTCGGCGCGGAAGTGATTTCGCGCATCGCCGCGATGATGCGGGCGCGCTTTTCAAGCAAGTCTTTGATGGCCATTGGGGAGGGCTCCAATACTGAAAACTCGCTCAGTATTGCGCCGACAATCAATGTCAAGTCAATAGTGGCTGCTAGCGTGTGTAAAGTACGTTTCCTATAACGTCCTATTCTGTATCAATATGTCTCACGCATTCAGAACTATTCCCATGAATTCATAACTCGGCGGCGGTGGTTCCTTGGCGTGCAGTCCAGCAGCCATAACCAGGGCAACGATGCCGTCTACTCGGCCAGTGCTTTTCCGCTTCGTCACCTTGCGGTTGCCGGCGGGGTCCGTCTCGGCCTTGGCATTGGCTGCATTCCACGTCAGCACCTTGTGCCCACCGTGGGCGATCTGGCGCGACAGGATGGCGGTCTCCAAGGTGTCGATGGCAGGCGCCATGGACTGGAACCCTTGGCCGAAGTCGCGCAACGGCAGGTCGAGGCCTTCGTCGTCCAGCACCTTCTGAAGGTCGGCCATGCGCCAGCGGTCGAAGGCGATACCCTGAATGTCGAAAGTGGCCGCCAGTTGCGCCATGCGCCGCGCCACCGCCAGCTTGTCCACGGCACGGCCGGGCCATGCCTCGATAAGCCCCTGTTCCGCCCACACGTCATAGGGCACCCGGTCGGCCTTGGCGCGGTCGGCCAGGGTGTCGCCGGGGGTGAAGAAGAACGGCAGCACGGCGCCCCCATCGTCGGGGAAGTACAGCACCAGGGCGGTCAGGTCGCGGGTACTGGACAGGTCGAGGCCACCCCAGCAGGGCCGGCCGCGCAGGGCCTCGCGATTAACCGGTGTGGCGCAGGCCTTCCAATCGTCGGGGCTGAACAGGTGCTCGGCGCTCGGGTCCACCGACTGGTTGAGGTACAGATTGCGGAACGGCCCCCGTTGCGTCGGTATCCGCAGGGCCTTGGCCGCCATCTGGCGCATTTCGTCCAAGCTGCGGAAGTCACCCAAGGCGGGGTTGGCGAGGCGCCACAGGGATTCGTCCGTGCATAGCTGTTCGATGTCGTCCACCTCGTCGGGAACCTCGAAGATGACCGGCAGGAAGGTGGGATCGTCGATGGTGCCGGCGGCGACGTCGCGGCCATAGGCCACCAGCTCGGACATGCACGAATTGGGGTCTGCCGACTTGGTGCTGATGACCACCACCAGCGGCTCGGCACGGGCGCCGGTACCGGTCACCAGATTGTCGAAGAGTTCTCGGTCCGGCCACTGCGCCAGCTCGTCGCAGACCACGAACGAGGGCGACAGGCCATGCGCCTTGCGGGCGTCGGAAGACAGGGCCTCGTAGACCGACCCGGTTTCATCGTCCTCGATGCGCTTGGCGAACCGCTGGATATTGCACCGCCCGGCAAGGCCAGGATCCGCCCCAATGAAGGCTTCCATCTCGCGGAAGATGATGGCCGCTTGGTTGCGGTCGCTGGCCGCGCTGAACACCTGGCCGCGCTGTTCCGCCTCGGGGCCGACAAGATGGGCCAGGGCCAGCGCCGCGGCGAGTTGGCTTTTTCCGTTCTTGCGGGCCACCGTGAACAGCACCTGGCGCACGATGCGGCGGCCATCGGTTGCGGTCGGATCGTATATCCGGCGGATGATGTCCCGTTGCCACTCGCGCAGGTGCATGGGCCTGCCCGCGTGCATGCCCGAGGTGATCTTCAGGCTTTCCACGAAGGCAATTACCCGCTCCGCACGCGACAGGCCAGCACGCTGCCATTTCGGCTTGGCCTTGCGCTTGGCCGGTGCGGCGGTGGCCGTCACCGTCGGCTTGGCGCCGGGGCCGCGCCTACCCATGGCGGGCCACCATCGAGGGCGAAACTAACTCTGCGCTCGTGCCCCAGCCGGTCGGCATGCCCCAGCCCCCAGAGATTTCCCTGATCGCCTGCATCATGCCTTCCGCCACGGGTGGTTGGGGTCGAGCGGCATGCCGTCGGCATCGCAGCCAGGCACGCTGAAGCGGCCACCGCTGCGGCGCCGGCCCGTGGCATCCTCCTTCACCTGGTTGTCGTGCAGGCGGCACAGGCTTCTAAGGTCGGACATGGCCAGCGAGCGCGGCTTGGTGTGATCCACCACCACCGCCGGCCGCCCACAGCCGGGCACCGTGCACGTGTGTCGGTCGAGGGCGAGGCGCTGGGCTCGGGCGGCGCGCCAGGCGGGGGACTTGTACCAAGGGTCATTGGGCATGCGGGGCCTCCATCACCAGACGCCCCGGATCTGCTTCTTGCGCGGTCTTGGGTTCCTGCGTTCTTCAGCGAGCGCCCGTTCGAGCTGGGGGATGAACCTGTCCGCCTCGTCCTTGGAGAGCAATCTTTGCCCCTTTCCGATGGAAGCTACCCTAGCGGCTGGCATGCCCAAGGCCGACGCGATGCGTTGGGTGGCATACAGCACATCCCTCTGAAACGTGTCGTACAGTGACCAGAATCTGTCCATCTGATCCGATGATGCTGCCCTGGGAGAGATCGCGTTCGCCGCCGAAGCCCAATGCTCATCGCCCCACCGCCTTCCGCCTGTGGCGCTGGAGCCGACCAAGTCACCGATCAGGTCGTGACGAGTGCCCAGCCCCAGCAACTTGGCTGCTTCGCGGTATGAGCGCCCGTCCGTGATCAGGTCGCGGACGTGCTGAACGACAGCCTGTTTCGTGGGGGGAGTACCACAGGGGGGTGTTGCTGCTGGTGGCTCCCCTGATGGATTCTCTGACGGATACACTGGTGGATTGGGTGCGGCTGCTGCGGGGGACTGGTGCGGCTGTTGCACCGGACTGGTGCGGCTGTCGCGGGGGACTGGTGCGGTTGTCGCACCCGGTGCGGTATCTGCACCCGGTGCGGCTGTCGCACCCCTCGTCCCATTCTCCCGACGCCGCTTGCTGGCTTTGCTCTCCGCCCGGGGCAGTGCAGCCAGGGTGGGCATGTCAATGCGGTATTCGCGGGGGCGGCGGGTGGCGCAGACCGCCTCCCGAACCAAGCACAACACGCCCTTCGCTTCAAGCGCCCGAAGTTGATCCTGGACGGTGCGTTCGCCCATGCCGCACTCGACGGCTACCGTACTTACGGCAGGGAAAATGCTTCCGCCATCGTCATTGGCGAAGTCCGCAAGGCGCAGCAGCACTAGCTTTGCCGACGAGGGCAAGTCTGCCTTCCACACCATGGCCATGACGCTGATGCTCATGGTGGGACGCCTACGCCGCCTTTTCCTGTTCCGCGATCCAGGCCAGGAGGGTGGACTTCCGGGCGCACAGTATGTTGCCCATGCGGAAGTGCGGCAGCTTCCTCTTTTCGGCCAAGTGATAAATCTGGCGCCGCATCTTCGCATCGCCGAACATGAATTCGGCGATCTGGTCGGCGCCGCGAAGGATGTCGGAAGAAAGGTCGGTCATGACTTGTCTCCTGTTGGGGCATATATTTCAAGAATTTCGCGTTTCATCAGGCGTAGATAGGCCGCGTTCGACGATACGGATAAATTGATTGATGTTTTGAATGTGTAATTTTCGACAAGCGCGTGTGCGTCAAAGAATTCGTTATCCGCTCCTGTGATCATTCCTTTTTCACCGAATACGATGACATCGGCGTGTTCGTTTACTATGTGTCCGATTAGCGTCGGTGATGGTATTTTCCCAATGATGTCGCTGTTGTCGCTCGTCCTCAGCATGATGTATTTGTTCATGACAATATCTAGAATTAGCTCTCCTGGATAAGACAGAATTACACCATCTTTCACGACATGGCTTCTTGTTGTCTCAAATACATCTGTCCAGCTGTCGTCGCTCATGCAGTTTATTATTGCAGACGATTTTCTAAGGCCAATGCCGGTCGCTCTATTTAGGGCGGCGATAATTGCGGCCTTTCCAACCTGAATTTCATGCCAGACGCGCAAGTATCCTCCTCCGATAGCTGGCGCCTTCGTGGCCTGTAGCGCCCCCTTCGCCTGAAGTAGACGAAGGCTGCCCGCAGAAATTCCCGTCGCGTCGGTAACTTCGCTGTCGGTGAAAAAGCCGAAGCCGTCTCCCGAAGTGCATGTCCGCTCATTGGTGGGGAGGGCAAGGTGCTGTGCCCAATCCTCCTTGGTCCACGACTTCCATCCCATTCCTGATCTCCACGATAACCTAACGCATGAAACGCGCACTTTCAATCGCTATTGAAAATCTCCGTTTCATGCGGCATGATTACCATGCATTCCGCTCGCTGTGGAGTGGAAACAAAAAGGCCGGCGGGTGTCATCACCACCCACCGGCCCGGAACCCGATCAAGGAGTGACCCAATGACCAAGGTTTCCCCGCAGAATACCGCAACCGCCCGGCTGGCGGAAGCGCCCGCCCGGCTCGATTTCCCCGATCTGCTGCGTCTCATCAACAACGTTGGATCAATCGCCAACGTCATCAATTCGGCGTGCGAGGACCTGTCCGGCGTTGATCTCAAGGCCCTGCACTGGCTCGGCCAGCGCCTCGACGAGCAGGTGGGCGCCCTCATGGTGTGGGCCGAGGATGCCCAGCAGGTGGAGGCCTGAGCCATGACCGCAGCCATGAACATCCCCGCCATGCTGGCTGAGGCCAAGCGCCTCCAGGCTATCGAAAACCGCCGCACGTTGGTCCGCGCCTGGACGGCCATGCACGAGGTGTTCGCCGAATACTCCCGCCAGGGCCGGCTGCTGATCGTGCCGCCCTTGGGCAAGATCGTGCCCTGTTTCGACACACGCACCACAACCGGGCGCCTTCTCATGTTGGCGCGGTGCGGCATGATCACCACGGCCGACGCCTATGCGCGGGAGTGGTTCCGTGACGGCCGGCCGGCGCGCAGCAAGGCGCGGCGCAAGTTCAAGGGCCACATGCTCACCAACCGGCGCCAGGCGCGGGATCTGGTCAAGCCTGCCGACAGGAGGGCGCGCCATGTCAGTCCGTAAGCGCACCCTCCCCAGCGGGGAAATCCGGTGGTTGGTCGATTATACCGATCAGACCGGCACGCGCCGGGCACGCCAGTTCAGGACGCAGCGAGAGGCCAAGGCGTTCGAGGCCAAGGCCAAGGTCGAGGTGTCGGAGCGCACCCACGTTCCCAAGTCCGAGGCGGTCACGGTGCGGGTCGCCGTCGAGAAGTACACCACGCATTGCGAGGGCAGGGTGGCGGCCGGCGAAATGGAGCGGCGCACCCTGGTCGACATCAAATCCAAGCTCGCCCATGTCACCGGGGAGAACGGCATCCCCGAAATGCTGTTGCCAGACCTGACCTTCGCCGCCGCCGATACCATGCGGTTACGGCTGATCGCCGCCGGCATGTCAGGGGCGAACGGGGCCAAGGTGCTGGGCACGCTGCGCACCATGATTAACTGGTGCGTCGATTCCCGCATGGCCTCGCGCAACGATCTGGCCGGGCGCCGGTCGAAGCGGGGCAGTCGGGAAAAGAAGCAGGTGCCCATTCCGGCCGGCGCCGCCATTGCCGGGCTGCTGGTCGAGGCCGACAAGCTGCCGGCGCCCTATGGCCTCTACATCCGCACGGCGGTTCTCACCGGCTGCCGGGCGGGCGAGCTGCGGGGCCTGCAATGGCGGCACGTCGATTTCGCCGCCGGTACGGTGCGGGTCGAACAGCGGGCCGAACAGGATGGCACTATCGGCCAGCCCAAGACGATCAGCGGGCACCGCACGGTGCCGTTGCCGGCGGGGCTGCTCGCCAAGCTGAAGGAAGCCCACCTCGCCGCCGGCCGCGCGCCGGAAGCGTTCGTGTTCGGCAACAGGGCGGGGGAGCCTATCGACCATGACGCCTTCAGCGGCCGGCGCTGGCGCCCGCTGCTGAAGCGGCTGGGGATGGCTGGCCTCGATTTTCATCACCTGCGGCACTACTACGCCTCGGCCCTGCTCAATGCCGGGGTGGCGGTGACGGAGGTATCGCGCCGCCTCGGCCATGCAGATCCGGCCATCACGTTGCGGATCTACAGCCACGCACTGCCCGAGGCGTCCAGCGGCGCCGAACTGGCCGGGATCGAGGCAGGCTTGAAAGCAAAGGAGAACTGAAGATGTCCACCGAAACCACCGTGCGGAAGAAGGCTGCTCAGTGCGGCTATACCCTCGCCAAGTCCCGCAACCGCAATCCCTGTCACCTCGATGACGCCGGACTCTACCAGTTGGTAGACGACCGCAACCACGTCGTCTTGGGCGGTCGCTTCGATGCTACCCTTGAAGAGGTGGATGAGTATCTTGCGAGCGAGCAACCGCCACACCTGCCCGCGTGGGATCGGTAATGGCTTTTTCGGGAGTGCAACACGGGCGCAACACGGCGGCGGAAAAGTGAGGTAACCCATTGGATTTCCTGGCCTAACCAGAAGGTTTCGGAAGCCTCATAACCTGAAGGTCGCAGGTTCAAATCCTGCCCCCGCAACCAAAATTAAGCCGCTAGGTCAATGACTTAGCGGCTTTTTTGTGCCCGAAACCATGTGCCTGCATCCAATGCGCCGTGTTCCGGCCAATTCCCAAGTGTTTCCAGCCGTTTATCATCATTTTTCCGCCTGTTCCCACTCATTCGCGGCTGTTCCGTGCAACACGGATGCGACACGGAAAGGGGTCTGAGTTCGCATGGCGTTCTTGCGTCGGCTCACCGGACAACCTGTGTCCGGTTGATGAGATTGCTCAGCCAGACATCTAGGTTGTGCAGCCGGTTTTCCGCGAGGTCTTGTCGCTCCTCGTGGAGCAGGTGGGTCATGGCGAAGTGCAGTTCCCGATGAAGCCGCTGAAGCTCATCAACCACGTCTTTGGTAGCTGCAAGGCGTTCCATAGAGCTCCCCTCCGTTCTGCTGATCGATAGCCTACCATGAGGGCATGGCCCCGCAAGACAAAGGGCTGAACCTTCATCCCGAAGGTCCAGCCCTGTCGCCGGCCGCGCCCTCCCGAAAAGAGAACAGAGGGCCGCCGGCTGTCGATGGTTATTCATGCTGGGCCACTCACCGACTTACGCCCATCCGGCCAACCCGATGCCCGGCAGCGCGCCAGCACCAGCCCCGCCGGCAGGGGAATCAGGTGCGCGGGTTCGGCCACGGGCCGGGCTGGGGGCGCGGCATGGGGACTTCGGGCGGGCAAGGCTTGGTCGGGTATTCCATGGGCATGATCTCCTACGCGACGCTGGGTTGCTGGGGGTGTTCGTCGGGAAAGCCGTCGCCGCCTTCCCGCCGGTTGTAACCTTCGGCCTGCCGAACCTCGTTCGGGGTCAGCACTCGATTTCGCAGCGCCACGTCATAGCCCTGCCAGCGTTGCGCCGGATCCCCACGCAGGAATCCAGACAGGTCGAACTCGACGTGGTGGCTTTCCCGGCCGGCGGCGGTGAAGACGCTGCGGGCGAATTCCGCCTCGATCTTCCTGATCCAGGGGGCCAGGGTGAATTGGGCGAACCAGCGGCCAGCCGTCTCGCTGTTGGTGAAGCTGGAATGGTCCCAGATGCCGACGATGGGCGGCGGCACCTGATAGAGGCGCGCCAGTTCTTCGGTGGTGAAGCGGCGCGAGGCCAGCAACTCGGCATCCTCGGGGCTCACGCTGATCTGCTGCCACTCGGCGCCGCCTTCCAGGATCAGCGCCTTGGCGGCATTGTTGCTGCCGGCGAACAGCTGCTCGAAACCGGCTCGCAGGCGCTTCAGCACCGGCTCGCCGATGTTGCCCGAAGGCAGCTTGATGGCGCCGCTGGGGTTGATGCCATTGCGGTACATGCTGCCGGCGAAGTTCTGGACGGCCAGGGCGGAACCCACCGTCTCGGCCGCGCGCGAAAGCCGCGAGCGGCCAACCATGCCGTCGTCGCTGCGGTCCTTGATGTGCAACACCTCATGGGACAATAGGCGACGAATGCGACCTGTCCCGCCATAGATGCCGGTTGCCTCGGTCACGTCATAGGCCAGCCGCCCGGTCGGCAGAAGCTGGACCGACACCCATTCCCAGGGGATGGGATTCAGCGCCACAACGGCGCCTGCAGAATCGGTCACCACCTCGGACAGGGCGTTGCCGCGCAGCAGGGCGCTTGCCGCCGTCCATTCGCACCAATCCACCCAGGATTGCCAGGGATTGGGGCCGGTGCGGATCAGCCGGGCCAGCGGGTGGTTGCTGTCCTCTTCCCGGCCACCGTCGACGCGGCGGTAGACGAACACCGGCAGGCTGGCGATGGCGGTGCTGATCGCGCCGACACAGGCCAGCACCGTGGACAGGTTCTCGGCCACCCGGGCGTTGACCTGCTGCCCGCTGCTGGTCACCGGGCCGGTCAGGGCGGTGAAGTAGGCGGCATCGAACAGCGAGCGGCTTTCCGGCGCCGGGGCGCCGCGCAGGCGGGAAAGGATGCCCCGGATCATCGGCAGGTTTCCAGGAACAGGCTGGCCAGATGCAGCCGGGGTGCCGCCGCGCGGGCTTGAACGGAGGTGCCGTCATAGGCCGGCCAGGCTGAAACGACACTGATTTCATGCAGCACCACGGCGCGCAGCTCGCGGCGCCGGCCCTGCCAGCGTTCGCCGTCCTTGGCGACGGTGAAGCCGAAGGACATGCCGCCGAGGTCGCCGCGCTCGGCCAGGGCCAGCACGTCGCGTCCGGCTTGGGTATCGGGCACGTCGAGGCTGAAGGACAGGCCGCGCGGGTCCTCGGCAAGGCGCAGGCTGCCGGATCTGGTGCGGGCCAAGACCTTGGCGGGGTCATGGTCCACCAGCGCCAGCACGTCGCGCGACGGGGCCAGGGCACCCCGGAAGGCACCGGGCAAGATGATCTCGGTGAAGTCCGAAATCCGCGCCTCGGTGCCGAAGGTGGCCGCGTAGCCCTCCAAGCGGCGGCCGGCGGCGCGCACCGCGAAATCGAGGTGGCGCCGCTCCAAGGTACCCTGGCCCGTCATCAGCCCACCGCCATATTGGCGGCGGTGAAGCTTTCGGCGCGGCGCACCGCCACGTCGGCGGTCAGCATGGCGCGCACCTGCACATTGCCCTTCTTGTAGGCTTCGCTCTCGAACGGGTTCACCAGCAGGTCGAAGGCGGACCAGTAACCGATGAGCAAGTCGGACCAGCGACCGAAGATCACCGGCGAGGC
>DATGXU010000007.1:0-19921 GCA_035298685.1 Magnetospirillum sp.
TTCGTCGGGGAGGCCGGGGTTCTACAGGAACCGCCAACCGTTGTCAAACTCTTTTTTACTACAGCCCGAACTTCCGTCCGAACCCGCCGGCTGTCTGACTTTCCGGCCCGCCACCGCAGCGGCGAGGCGCGGGTTATAGGCCGGGGCGCCGCCCACGTCAATGACCTTTTTCATAGGCTCGTCATATTTCCCCATACCCCCCTGGCCCACCCGCACGACCGCCCGCTACCCGCCCATATATAGTAGGGCCGAGCGGGCCACCGCGCCGCCACGCCTCGCACGGTGCACTGCAGCAACAGTCAAGGGCAAAAAACAGGGATTATCCCTTGCCTTGCCAGGCAGGGACTGCGATAAAAATCGGGTTTCCTATCCAGAGAACGGATCAGTCCATTGCCCAGCCCACTCTCCGCCAAGATCAAGCGAACCTTGAAGGCGGCGGGATTGGTTGGCCTGGTGGGCATTGGCGCCGTCTTCGTTGCCCGGCCCTTCGTGCAGTTCGGTCCGCCGGAAACGCCGCTGGACCCTGCCCCGCCTGCTTATGTGGATCTTGAAGCCGAACATTCCAACTGGGCCGAACAGGCGGCTTCCGACAGCGAGTTGGAGGATCGTGCCACCCGTCCGATCGAGAACCATGTCCAGGTGGGCTCGGGCGACACGCTGATGGACGTGCTGACGCGCGCCGGCGTCGATGTCTCGGATGCCACCCAGGCCATCGAGGCGCTCAAGGATGTCTATAATCCGCGCGGCCTCAAGATCGGCCAGAAGGTCACCGTCACCTTCGACAAGCCCGCCCATGGTTTCGGCATCGGCGGGTTCACCAAGGTGTCGCTGAACGCCGACCCCATTCGCGAGGTCACCGCGCGGCGCGCCGCCGGCGGCGGGTTCGAAGGCAGCGAGGCGCGGCGCCAGGTCAGCCGCCAGATCGCCCACTATTCCGGCACCATCAAGTCGTCGTTGTTCGAAAGCGCGCAGAGCAACGGCATTCCGGCCCCCATTATCATCGCCATGATCAGGGCGCTGTCCTATGACGTCGACTTCCAGCGCGACATTCAGTCGGGCGACACCTTCGACGTCATGTTCGAGGCCTATTACGACACCAAGGGCAAGCTGGTGCGCAACGGCGACATGCTGTACGCCAGCGTGTCGCTGAGCGGCAAGCCCATCGCCATGTACCGTTTCGAGAACGAAGGCGGCGTGGTCGAGTATTTCAACGAGAAGGGCGAAAGCGTCAAGAAGGCGCTGCTGAAGACCCCGGTGGACGGCGCCAAGATCACTTCGGGCTTCGGCCTGCGCAACCACCCCATCCTGGGCTACACCAAGATGCACAAGGGGGTGGATTTCGGCGTTCCCCCCGGAACCCCCATCCAGGCAGCCGGCGACGGCACCATCGAAATGGCCGGCTTCAACGGCGCCTATGGCAATTACGTGCGTATTCGCCATGGCAACGGCTATGCCACCGCCTACGCCCACATGAGCCGCATCGCCGCCGGCATGAAGGCCGGCAAGCATATCGGCCAGGGCCAGATCATCGGCTTCGTCGGGTCCACCGGCCGCTCCACCGGCCCGCACCTGCACTATGAAGTGCTGCAGGGCAGCGCCCAGATCAATCCGCTGTCGGTGAAGATGCCCACCAACGTCAAGCTGGCCGGCCGCGACATGGATCGCTTCAAGCTCGCCAAGCGCGAAACCGACACCATGCTGAGCAAGATCGCCCCATCCACGCGCGTGGCGGCGAACAGCCTGAAAAGCGGCTCACTGACCAACTGATCGATGATGTTTCGTGGGGGAAGTGTCGGCCGGGGTTCCCGTGCTGACGGGAACCCCGTGCCTGGCGGCCAGCACCCCTGGGGGGGGGAGGGGGGAATGGAGCACCGGCCGAAAAAGTCGTTCAGGTGGGGTGTTCACCTGATGGGCGACCTTCTATCACGCACTTTACTGCATTGCAAATGCGATGCGCACACAAAGTTGAATGGCATATATGCATTCACTGAAATACAGCGGCGACGTCAGGGTGCCGCTACCGCCATGCCGTTGATCAGCAGCCCGCCCTCGGCGGCGGACACCTTGACGGTGTCGCCATCGTTGATTCGGCCCTCAAGGATCAGGCTGGCCAGCGGGTTCTGCAACGACCGCTGGATGACCCGCTTGAGCGGACGGGCGCCGTAAACCGGGTCGTATCCCTTTTCACCCAGCCATTCCCGCGCCGGCTCGTCCAACTGCAAAGTGATCTTGCGGTCGGCCAGCAGCTTGCGCAGACGGCCCAGCTGGATCTCGACGATGCCGGTCATGTTGGCGCGGCTGAGGCGATGGAACAGCAGGATTTCGTCGAGGCGGTTGAGGAATTCGGGACGGAACGCGGCCCGCACCACCTCCATCACCTGATCGCGCACCTCGGCGGAATCGTGGCCCTCGGCCTGATGGGCCAGCACCTCGGAGCCCAGGTTGGAGGTCAGCACGATCAGCGTGTTGCGGAAATCCACCGTGCGGCCCTGGCCGTCGGTCAGGCGGCCGTCGTCAAGCACCTGCAGCAGCACGTTTAAGACGTCGGGATGGGCCTTTTCCACCTCGTCGAACAGGATGACCTGATAGGGCCGGCGCCGCACCGCCTCGGTCAGGGCGCCGCCTTCCTCGTAGCCCACATAGCCGGGAGGGGCGCCGATCAGGCGGGCCACCGAGTGCTTTTCCATGTATTCCGACATGTCGATGCGAACCATGGCGGATTCGTCGTCGAACAGGAACTCGGCCAGCGCCTTGGTCAGCTCGGTCTTGCCGACGCCGGTCGGGCCCAGGAACAGGAACGAACCGATGGGCCGATTGGGGTCCTGCAGACCGGCGCGGGCACGGCGGACGGCGTTGGCCACCGCCACCACCGCCTCTTCCTGGCCGATCACGCGGGTGCGCAGGCGGTTTTCCATGTCCAGCAGCTTTTCCCGCTCGCCGGCCAGCATCTTGTCGACGGGAATGCCGGTCCAGCGCGACACCACGGCGGCGATCTGTTCTTCGGTCACCGCCTCGTTCAGCATGTTGCCCTGGCTGCGGTCGGCGGTCTGCAGCTTTTGCTCCAGATCGGGAATGACGCCGTACAGCAATTCGCCGGCCTTTTCATAGCGGCCTTCGCGCTGCGCCTTTTCCGCCTCGATGCGGGCCTGATCCAACTGTTCCTTGATCTTGGTGGACGAGGCCAGCTTGTCCTTTTCCGCCCGCCACTCGGCGGTGACGCGGGCGCTGTCGGCCTCGAGGTCCACCAGTTCATCCTCGAGACGCAACAGCCGGTCGCGGCTGGCGGCGTCGGTTTCCTTCTTCAACGCCTCGCGCTCGATCTTCAACTGGACGATGCGGCGGTCGAGCTCATCCAGTTCCTCGGGCTTGGAATCCACTTCCATGCGCAGGCGCGAGGCCGCTTCGTCCACCAAGTCGATGGCCTTGTCGGGCAGGAAGCGGTCGGTGATGTAGCGGTTCGACAAGGTCGCTGCCGACACCAGCGCGGAATCGGAAATGCGCACGCCATGGTGCAGCTCGTACTTTTCCTTGATGCCGCGCAGGATCGAGATGGTGTCTTCCACCGTCGGCTCGGAAACGAACACCGGCTGGAAGCGGCGGGCCAGCGCCGCGTCCTTTTCCACATGCTTGCGGTATTCGTTCAGCGTGGTGGCGCCAACGCAATGCAGCTCGCCACGCGCCAGCGCCGGCTTCAGCAGGTTCGACGCATCCATGGCGCCCTCGCCCGCTCCGGCGCCGACCAGGGTGTGCATCTCGTCGATGAACAGGATGATGTCGCCATTGGCCGAGGCGACCTCGTTCAATACCGCCTTCAGCCGTTCCTCGAACTCGCCACGGAACTTGGCGCCGGCGATCAGCGAGCCCATGTCCAGGCTCATCAGGCTTTTGAGCTTCAGGTTCTCGGGCACGTCGCCGTTGACGATGCGGATGGCCAGCCCTTCGACGATGGCGGTCTTGCCGACGCCGGGCTCGCCGATCAGGACGGGGTTGTTCTTGGTGCGGCGGCTCAGCACCTGGATGGTACGGCGGATTTCCTCGTCGCGGCCGATCACCGGGTCCAGCTTGCCCTCGCGGGCGGCGGCGGTCAGGTCGCGGGCGTATTTCTTCAGCGCGTCATACTGGTCCTCGGCCGAGGACGAATGGGCCTTGCGGCCCTTGCGAACCTCTTCGATGGCCTTGTTCAGGCCCTGCGGGGTCAGGCCGGCTTCCGACAGAATACGGGCCGAAGCGGTGCCGGCCGCCATGGACAGCGCCAGCAGCATGCGTTCGGCGGTGACATAGGAATCGCCGGCCTTGTCGGCCATCTGCTCGGCCTGCTCGAACACGCGGGCCAGTTCGGTGGTGAGATGCACACCGCCGGCGCCGGGGCCTTCCACCTTGGGCTGCTTGTCCAGCTCGGCTTCGACCGCCGCCAGCGCCTTCTTGGGGTCGGCGCCGGCCGCGCGCATCAGATTGGCGGCCAGCCCTTCCTTGTCGTCCAGCAACACCTTCAGCAGATGTTCCGGCATCAGGCGCTGATGGCCCCGGCGCACGGCCAGCGTCTGCGCCGACTGCACGAAGCCCTTGCTGCGCTCGGTATACTTCTCGAAATCCATCCCATCCTCCCAGGCGACCGGCCTCCCGCACCCCAGCATTAGGCAGCGCGGCAAACCCTCACGGAACCGGGGATAAATATGGAGGGGTTTTGAGTGCCTGCAACCGATGACCGACAAAGCCCGGCCGGGCCACGATGTAGACGGTCCAAAAGCAAACGGTCCATCGCGGAGTTTCGGGGAACCTGCCTCCACCGTCATCGCCGGGCCTGACCCGGCGATCCACGCGTCTCCGCAAAAAAGTCATTGGCAACAATGGGTTGGGCGTTCGCACGTGGATGCCCGCGTCAAGCGCGGGCATGACGGCTTCCGGGGCGGTAATGGGGCGTTTCCCGTCTTCCCGCCAATCCGCGATGATCAAACAAAAACCCCCGGCTTTCACCGGGGGTTTGCAGGCTCGTCAAAAGTGGCCGATCAGGCGCTGACCGTTTCCGGCGCGCTGCCTTCGTCGCTTTCGGGGGCCGGCTGGGCGGCCTGACGCGGAGCCCGGCGGCGCGGGGCGCGCTCGGGGCGTTCGGCACGTTCGGGGCGCTCGCCGGTTTCGGCCGCCGCTTCGCCACCCTCGACAGGGGCGGCGCGCTCGGTGCGTTCAGCACGCTCGGGGCGTTCAGCACGCTCGGGGCGTTCGGCCCGCTCGCCCCGAGGGGCGCGTTCGGGGCGGTCACCGCGTTCGGCACGCTCGCCACGGGGCTGGCGTTCGCCGCGGGGAGCCCGCGGCGGCCGCTCGGCCTGGACCGGCTGAGCTTCGACCGCTTCGGCGGACGCCGCCTCTTCGATCTCGGGCTGGGCCTCGACCACCTCGGCCGGGGCGTTCGACTGCTCGTCGCCCTCGCCGTCGTCACCGGTCATGTCGTTCTGGTCCTCGGCCGGAGTGGGCAGGTTCTGCGGCCGGCGCTGACCGTTGTTCTGGTTGTAGGCGTTGATCAGCCGGAAATAGTGCTCGGCGTGCTGATAGAAATTCTCGGCCGCCACGCGATCGCCCTGCGACGACGCGTCGCGCGCCAGCGCCAGATACTTTTCCATCACCTGATGGGCGTTGCCACGGATACGGCCCTCGGGGCCGTTGGAATCGAACACCTGGGTGCGGACGTTGATGTGACGGGGACCGCCACCGCCGCCGCCGCCGCCGCCACCACCGTGACCGCCGCTGCTGTAGTTGCCTCGATTGGGATTACCGCCGTTGTTGCCACGGCCACGGGAGCGTTGCTTCGGGTTCACGGGTCCTGCCTTCACATGATACCAGTCGATGCACAGTTCTAAGACGATCCACCCGGCAGACCGGGTCCGGCCATGACCTCGGACCTATCGAGGTTCGGCGATGGAGGGATCGGTTGGCGCTACGGTGAGGGGCGGAGCCAGCGGCTCGACGCGGACCTCGGCTCGGTGGCGCTCGACGGGGGCCACCCTATCCGGGAAGCCTGTACTTTCCAACTCTTTTTTCGCCTGTTGCCCGCGCCTTTCGCGATCTTTTGCGCCCCACCCCTTCAGGCGGTGCCGACGACGCACCGATCGACGCCGCCCAGGTCGCGTTCCAGCGCCACTTCACGCAATCCGGCGGCACGGAAAAGCTCGGCCACGCTGGCGGCCTGCCCTGCCCCCACCTCGACGGCGGCAAGGCCGCCGGTGACCAGCAATCGTGCGATTTGGGGCACCAGTTGGCGATAGCACTCCAACCCGTCGGCCCCACCGGCCAGCGCCAGCCGAGGTTCATATGCCGCCACCTCCGGCTCCAGGCCGTCGATGTCCTGATCGGGGATATAGGGCGGGTTCGAGACGATTACATCGGCCCTTTCGTCCAAGGCGGCACCCCAATCGGACAGAACCAACCGCAACCGTGAGGCCAACCCATGGGTAATGGCATTTTCGCGGGCGACCTCCAATGCCGCCGGGCTTTTGTCCACGGCGATGGCGGTGGCGTTGGGCAGTTCCGACAGCAGCGCCAAGACGATGGCGCCGGTGCCGGTGCCGAAATCCACCAGTTTCAGCGGCGCGGCGCGGTCGGGGATGCGGCGCAGCACCGCCTCGACCAGGGTTTCGGTGTCGCCGCGCGGGTCCAGGGTGTCGGCGGTGACCTTAAGGTTCAGCGTCCAAAAGCCGCGCCGGCCCAGGATGTGGCTCATGGGCTCGCGCGCGGCGCGGCGGTCGGCCAGACCGGACAGGCGGGCGGCCTGCGGGGCGGTCAGCGGCGCCTCGGGTGCCAGCGCCACCCGATCGGGGGCCACGCCCAGCACTTCGGCCACCAGCAGGCGCGCGTCCAGCCGCGCGGTGTCGATGCCGGCGGCGGCGAAGCGTTCGGCCAGGGCGCGGGCGGCCGCGCCGGCGGTGGTCACTTACGCCATCTCCGCCAGACGCTCGGCCTGATCGGCGGCGATCAGCGCCTCGACCACCTCGTCCAGCGCGGTGCCGTTCATCACGTCGTCGATCTTATAGAGCGTCAGATTGATGCGATGGTCGGTCACCCGGCCCTGGGGGAAATTGTAGGTGCGGATGCGTTCCGAGCGGTCGCCCGAGCCCACCTGGCTCTTGCGGGCGGCGGCACGCTCGGCGTCCTTGGCGGAACGCTCCATTTCATACAGCCGCGCGCGCAGCAGCTTCAGCGCGGTGGCCTTGTTCTTGTGCTGGCTTTTTTCCTGCTGGCAGGCCACCGCCAGACCGGTGGGAATATGGGTCACCCGCACCGCCGAATCGGTGGTGTTGACCGACTGGCCGCCCGAGCCTTGCGAGCGATAGACGTCGAAGCGCAGATCGGCCTCGTTCAACTGGATGTCCACCTCTTCCGCCTCGGGCATGATGGCGACGGTGGCGGCCGAGGTGTGGATGCGGCCACCGGCTTCGGTGGCGGGAACGCGCTGAACGCGGTGCACGCCCGATTCGAATTTCAGGCGGGCGAACACGCCGCGCCCGGTGATGGTGGCGGTGGCTTCCTTGACGCCGCCGATGTCGGTTTCGTTGACGTCCATGGCCTCGAAGCGCCAGCCCTTGGTGGCGGCATAGCGTTCGTACATGCGGAACAGCTCGGCGGCGAACAGCGCCGCCTCTTCGCCGCCGGTGCCGGCGCGGACTTCAAGGATGGCGTTCTTGGCGTCGGCCTCGTCCTTGGGCAGCAGCATCAGTTGGACCTCGCGCTCCAACTGGGGCAGGCGCTCCTTGAGGTCGTAATATTCCGCCTCGGCCAGATCCTTCATCTCCGGATCGGCCATCAAGACCTCGGCCTCGTCCATGGCGGTGCGCGCGGTCTTCAGCGCCTGCACCGCCTGCACCACCGGCTCGATGTCGGAAAATTCCTTGGACAGCTTGGCGAACGACGAGCCGTCGGCGGACGACAGCAGCTCGCGCAGTTCGTCATAGCGGTAAAGGACCTTGTCCAGTTGGGCGTCGAGATTCATCGGTGTCCAGCCAATCGTTATTCCAAGCGGAACAGCTTCCGCAGCGTTTTTTCCATCTGCTGCCACTCGGCGCCTTCGGCGGCCACCGACTTCATCGCTTCCGATGGGGCGTGCAGCAGGCGATGGATCAGCAGTCGGGTGGCGGCGTCGGCGTCGCCGTGGCTTTCCGCCAGCACCGCCTCGCGGGTTTCCTCGAAGCGGTGGCGCAGCGCCACGATGGCGGGAACCGCCACCCGGGCGGCACGCCCTTTAAGGAAGCCCGCCAATTCATCGTCCAGAATGGCCCAGGCGGCGCGGGCGGCCTGTTCGCGGGTGGCGCGGCCTTCCAGCGCCACCCGCTCCAGATCGTTCAAATCATAAAGAAAGGCGCCATCGACGCGGTTGACCGCCGGCTCGATGTCGCCGGGAATGCCGGCATCCACCAGGAAGATGGGCTTGCGCCGCCGCTTCTTCAGCGCGGCACTCACCACGTCGGCGGTCACCAGCACATGGCGTCCGCCGGTCGAGGCGACGACCACGTCGGCGGCGGCCAGGGCGTCCTTCATCTGATCGAACGGCACCACATGGGCGTTGAGCGTCTGGGCCAGCGTCTCGGCCCGGCTGGCCCGCGGCGCCGTCACGGAAAGCCGCCCCAGCCCCGAGGATTGCAGGCTTTCCGCCACCAGCTCGCCCATGTCGCCGGCCCCGACCACCAGACCGGCGCACTTGGACAGGTCGCCGTGCAGGTCGCGCGCCAATTGGACGGCGGCGGCGGCGATGGACACCGGCCCTTCGCCGATGTGGGTTTCGCTGCGCACCCGCTTGGCCGCGCCGAACGCCGCCTGCAGGATGGTTTCCAGTTCCGGGCCGCAGGTGCCGGCATCGCGGGCCAGCCGATGGGCGGTTTTCACCTGCCCGGCCACGTGCGGTTCGCCGATCACCAGCGAATCCAGGGCGGCGGACACGGCGAAGGCATGACGCACCGCCTGCTCGCCCGCATGGGTGTAAAGCTGGGCGGACAACGCCGACGCCGGCAAGGCGGCGCGCTCGGCATAGGATTCGCAGATCAGCCCGGCGGCCATGTCGACGTCGTGATGGCTGGCCCACACCTCGACGCGGTCGCAGGTGGACAGCACCAACGCCTCGTGCAGCCCCCTG
This sequence comes from Magnetospirillum sp., assembly GCA_035298685.1. GTDB lineage: Bacteria > Pseudomonadota > Alphaproteobacteria > Rhodospirillales > Magnetospirillaceae > Magnetospirillum. The sequence continues at coordinate 9,116 of DATGXU010000007.1, forward strand.
CCCTTCAGCCGCACGAGAAATTCGCACGCCCCGGCATCGTCGACGAACAACTGGTCGCGCAGGCCAAGCGAGGCCGACCGGTGGTTGGCGCCGACAATGACGAAACGGGGCGAAGCCGAACTCATGACCGCAGCAGACGCTCCTCCAGCGCCGCCAGCGGCACCTCTTCCTGGGCGCCGCTGTCCAGGTCGCGCAGGGTGACGGCGCCGCGCGCCGCCTCGTCCTCGCCCAGGATCACGGCGATGCGGGCATTGGCCTTGTTGGCGCGGGCCATGCGCTTCTTCATGTTGCCGGAAAAGCCCAGCTCCACCGCCAGACCGGCGCCGCGCAGGCGGTCGGCCAGCACCATGGCGGCCATGGCATCGCCCATGGGGATGATGGCGACGGGGCGTTCGGCGGTGGGGGCGGCATCGCCCACCAGCATGGACAGGCGCTCGACGCCGGCCGCCCAGCCGATGCCGGGAGTGGCGGGGCCGCCCATCTGGGCGATCAGCCCGTCATAGCGGCCGCCGGCCAGCACCGTTCCTTGTGCGCCCAGGGCGGTGGTGGTGAACTCGAAGGCGGTGTGGCAGTAATAATCCAGGCCGCGCACCAGCTTGGGATTGATGGTGAACGGAATGCCCAGCGCGGTCAGACCGGCGGTCACCTGCTCGAAGAACTCGCGGGCTGCCGGGGTCAGGCTGTCATGGATCAGCGGCGCCCCGGCAACGATGGCCTTGTCGCCCTCGTCCTTGGAGTCGAGAACGCGCAGCGGGTTCTTTTCCAGGCGGTTGCGGCTGTCCTCGGACAGCTTGTCCTTGAACGGGGTCAGATAGGCGATCAGCGCCTCGCGATAGGCAACGCGGCTTTCGGCATCGCCCAGGGTGTTCAGTTCCAGCTGCACCTTGTCGCCCAGGCCCAGCGCCGACAGCATGCGCCAGCCCATGGACACCACTTCCACGTCGGCCAGCGGCGAATCGACGCCCAGGAACTCGACGCCGACCTGATGAAACTGGCGCTGGCGGCCCTTTTGCGGGCGCTCGTGGCGGAACATGGGGCCGCGATAGAACAGCTTGAGCGGCAGGCTTTGCGCCAGCCCACCCGAGATGAAGGCGCGCGCCACGCCCGCCGTGCCCTCGGGCCGCAGGGTCAGCGTCTCGTCCCCCATCGAGAAGGTGTACATCTCCTTGGTCACCACGTCCGAGGTTTCGCCCAGCGTGCGCGAGAACACTTCGGTGAATTCGAAGATGGGGGTGACGATCTCGCCATAGCCATAGCGTTTGGCCACCGAGAACGCGGTTTCCTCGACGTAACGATGGCGACGGGAATCGTCGGGCAGCAGATCGTGGGTGCCGCGAACGGGTTGCAGGCTCGACAAGGCGTTATCCCTTCTGTTTGGCGGCATCCAGCGCCGCCGCCTTTTCTTCCACCAGGGCGACGATGTGGTCGATCACGGCGGGTCCGTCGATCTTGTGGTCGGGGGTGCCGCCCACATAGACCATGTGGTTGTCCTGGCCGCCGCCGGTCAGGCCGATCATGGTTTCACGCGCTTCGCCGGGGCCGTTGACCACGCAGCCGATGATGGACAGCGTCACCGGCGCGGTGATGTGGGCCAGACGCTTTTCCAGCGTCGCCACCGTGTCGACCACGTTGAAGCCCTGACGGGCGCAGGACGGGCACGACACGATGTTGACCCCGCGCGTGCGCAGGCCCAGCGACTTCAGGATTTCGTAGCCGACCTTGACCTCTTCCTCGGGCGGGGCCGACAGCGAGACGCGGATGGTGTCGCCGATGCCGGCCCACAACAGGTTGCCCATGCCGATGGCCGATTTGACCGTGCCGCCGATCAGGCCGCCGGCTTCGGTGATGCCCAGGTGCAGCGGATAGTCGCAGGCCTCGGCCAGCCCCTGATAGGCGGCCACGGCCAGGAACACGTCCGACGCCTTGACGCTGATCTTGAACTCGCGGAAATCGTTGTCTTCCAGGATCTTCGCGTGTTCCAGCGCGCTTTCCACCATGGCCTCGGGGCAGGGCTCGCCATACTTTTCCAGCAGGTGCTTTTCCAGCGACCCGGCGTTGACGCCGATGCGCATGGAGCAGCCGTGGTCCTTGGCTGCCTTGACCACCTCGCGCACCCGTTCGGCCGAACCGATGTTGCCGGGGTTGATGCGCAGGCAGGCGGCGCCGGCCTCGGCCGCCTCGATGGCGCGCCGGTAATGAAAGTGGATGTCGGCCACCACCGGCACCGAGACCTGGCGGATGATGTCCTTCAGCGCCGCCGTCGAGCCTTCGTCGGGGCACGACACCCGCACGATGTCCACGCCCGCCGCCTCGGCGCGCCTGATCTGCGCCACCGTGCCGGCCACGTCGGTGGTCAGCGTGTTGGTCATGGTCTGCACCGAGATGGGGGCGTCGCCGCCCACCGGCACCGCGCCCACGTGAATCTGGCGCGACCGGCGCCGCTCGATTCGGCGGTAGGAACGCACACTCATGTCTGCACCATAGCAAAACGGCCCGGCGCCGAAGCGGAGCCGGGGCGGTTCATATAGCGCATTTCCCGAGAACGTGTCACCCCGGGCAAGCGGGGTGGCGGGATTGGTCAGGTAGCGCCGCACAGCGGCAGGGTGACGTAGAACACGCTGCCCTCGCCCGGTGCGGACTCCACCCACACCCGGCCGCCGTGGCGTTCGGCGGTGCGGCGCACGATGGCCAGGCCGATGCCGGTGCCGTCGTACTCGCCCCGGCCATGCAGGCGCTGGAAGATCTGGAAGATGCGCTCGAATGCCTCTTCCGGAATGCCGATGCCGTTGTCGGCGACGCTGAATTCCGCCATGCCCTCCATTTCCCGAACGCCGATGCGAACGCAGGGCGGGCGATCGGGGCTGCGGAACTTGACGGCGTTGCCGATCAGGTTCTGGAACAGCCTGACCAGTTGGCTGGCGTCGCCCACCACACAGGGCAACGGCCCGGCCACCTGGATTTGCGCGTGGCTTTCCTCGATGGCCAGCGACAGGTTCGCCACCGCGTCGGCGATCACCCGGCCCGCATCCACGTCCTCCAGGGGGCCGCCACGGCTTTCCACCCGCGAGAACTCGACCAGATCGGCGATCATGCGGCTCATGCGGGCGGCGCCGTCGACGGCGTAGCCGATGAATTCGCGGCAATCGTCGTCCATGGCCGGGCTCAGCCGTCGTCCCAGCAATTGGACGTAACTGCTGATCATGCGCAGCGGTTCCTGCAAATCGTGCGACACGGTATAGGCGAATTGCTGCAGGTCCTGGTTGGACTGCGCCAATTTCTCCACCAGCTCGCGGCTAGACCGTTCGGCGGCCAGGCGGTCGGAGACGTCGCGGAACACCACCACGCCGCCCACCACCTGTCCGTCCTCGACCAACGGGGTGGTGATCATTTCCACCGGCATCAGGCTGCCGTCCTTGCGCCGGAACAGTTCGCCCACCTGCTGGTGGCTGACACCGTCGCGCATGGACTGCTGGGTGGGGCAATCGGCCTCGCTGCACAACCGGCCGTCGGCCCGCGCATGATGCAGGGTTTCGTGCAGGTCCCGCTCGAGCAGTTCGCTGGTTTCGTATCCCAGCATGGCCGCCGCCGCCGGGTTGACCAGCCTGATGCGCCCCCGGCGGTCGATGCCGACGATGCCGTCGTTGACCGCGCGCAGCACCAGATCGAGGCGGCGGTGCAGCTTTTCGGCCCGGGCCTGCTCGGCCATCTCGGCCTGGGTATGGGCACGGAAGCGCCGCCCCACCAGCGAAATGCCGCCCAGGCCCAACAGCCAAATGGCCCCGTGGCTGACCGACTGGATACGCACGCTGTGGCGGGCGAGATCGAAATAGGGCTCCAGCGGAACCGACACCCCGACGCCGCCGCGGACGTCACCCACGCGGTAGCCCTGGTGACCATGGCATTTGAGGCAGCTCGCCTCGGTCATCATGGCCCGCATCAGCCGCAGATGGGGCTCGCCGTCCTTGTCGGCGACCTCGAACACCTCGCGTTCGCCGGCCTCGAACCGCCTCAGCGCCGCCGCCTCCCACGCGTCGGCGGCGTTGTCGGGATTGATGGGATCAAGACTGGTGATGCGGCCCCGGATGCCGAACTGTTCGCTGTACTCGGTCATCACCTGACGCAGCATGTAGGCGGGATTCATAAGCGTGAGCCGGCGGCCCGACGGCGTGGTCAGGTCGCGCTCGGGCACATGGGACAGGGCCGGATTGGGGGGTGTGCGCTGGTCGCTTTCCACATAGACGCCGCCATGGCGCGACGCCCAATAGCGGATGGCCTGGTCCTTGCTGAAGTGCAGCCGGGCCTCGCGCGCGGCAAGCACATGCACGTTTTCCCAGGCGTTGAAGATGTTCCACGACAACGACGCGCCCACCGCCAGCGTCCACGCCAGCGCCACCATGGTGGTGGCGCGGCGCAAACGGCGCAATCGTCCGCCATTTCCCGGCATTCCAGGGGTGACCATGGCAACCCCTCCCGCGGGGTTGACCCCCGACAGGAACAGAGTATGCCCGGATGGAACAGCCGAGAAGCCCTATAAAGGTATTGGTTGTCTCAGCCCTTTACGCCGAACAGCATATAGTTGACGTCCAAATCGGTGGTTTCGTGCCATTCGTCGCGGAACGGCACATAGGCCATGCCCTTGAGGTCGCGCACTTCGACGCCGGCGGCACGCAGGAATCCCGCGAATTCCGACGGTTTGACGAATTTGCGCCAGTCGTGGGTTCCCGCCGGCAGCCACCGCAGGATGTATTCCGCCCCCATCACCGCCAGGGCATAGGACTTGGTGGTGCGGTTCAGCGTGGCGCCCATGAAGGCGCCGCCCGGCTTCGCCGCCCCGGCGGCCAGCGCGATGAAACGGCTGGGATCGGGAACGTGCTCGATCACCTCCATGGTCAGCACCACGTCATAGGACGCCGGCTCGACGTCCTCGGGCCCGCCGATGCGATAGTCGATGGCAAGGCCCGATTGTTCGGCATGCACCTTGGCGACACCTATATTCTTGTCGCCGGCGTCGACGCCGGTGACGGTGAAGCCCATGCGGGCCAGCGGCTCGGACAGCAGGCCGCCGCCGCATCCCACGTCCAGCAAGGTCAGCCCCTCGAACGGCCGGGCGGCGTCGGCGTCGCGGCCGAAATGCTCGGCCAGCTTGCGACGCATGAAACCCAGCCGCACCGGATTGAACTTGTGCAGCGGCTTGAACTTGCCCCACGGGTCCCACCAGGCTTCGGCCATGGCGGTGAAGCGGGCGACCTCGTCGGTCGAGGCCGTCCCTTCACGCTCCCGGATTCGGGCGGGAGGAATGCGCTTGGGCGCGTTCGGATTAGACATCAGGTGCTCCTACTGGCACGGCCCAACCGCAGGGGGTGGCCGCACTTGCTTCCGCGTTGGCGACAGAGTATGAAGAGGCGCCCTTCGGGCGGCAACCAGGCAAACAAAAGATTTCTGGAACCGACCATACGCGCAAAACCTTAAGCATTGCGCCAGGTCCAAGAGGAATTCTCATGGCTCGCATCGTCATGAAGTTCGGCGGCACCTCCGTCGGCGATATCGACCGTATCAAGAATGTGGCCAAGCGTGTGAAGCGCGAGGTCGAGAACGGCAACCAGGTCGCCGTGGTGGTTTCCGCCATGTCCGGCGTCACCAACCAGCTGGTGGACTGGTGCAAGCAGATGGCGCCGTTGCACGACGCGCGCGAATACGACCAGGTCGTCGCCACCGGCGAGCAGGTGACCACCGGCCTGCTGGCCATCGGCCTGCAGGAACTGGGCATCGACGCCCGTTCGTGGTGCGGCTGGCAGTTGCCGATCCATACCGACGGCGTACATGGCAAGGCCCGTATCATGTCCATCGACACCGAGGACATGGTGCGTCGTATGGAAGAAGGCCAGGTCGCGGTGGTGGCAGGCTTTCAGGGCATGGGCCCCGACAATCGGATCAGCACGCTTGGCCGTGGCGGATCGGATACCTCGGCGGTGGCGCTGGCGGCAGCCCTTTCGGCGGATCGCTGTGACATCTATACCGACGTTGACGGCGTCTACACCACCGATCCCCGTATCGTGACCAAGGCCAGAAAGCTGGATAAGATCACGTACGAGGAAATGCTGGAACTGGCCTCGGTGGGCGCCAAGGTCCTGCAGACCCGCTCGGTCGAAATGGCCATGAAGCACCGCGTGCGCGTTCAGGTGCTTTCCAGCTTCGAGGACAAGCCCGGTACTCTGGTTTGCGATGAGGATGAGATCGTGGAAAAGGAATTGGTGAGCGGCATCGCCTATAGCCGCGACGAAGCGAAGATCACCCTGGTCAAGGTGCCGGATCGTCCGGGCGTGGCCGCCTCGATCTTCGGCCCGCTGGCCGATGCGGCCATCAACGTCGACATGATCGTCCAGAACGTGTCGGACGACGGCAAGTCCACCGACCTGACCTTCACCGTGGGCAAGGCCGACCTTGACCGCGCCAAGAAGGTGATCGAGGGCGCCAACCTGGGCTATGAGCGCCTGGCCGCCGACGCCAACGTGGTCAAGGTGTCGGTGATCGGCGTCGGCATGCGCAGCCATGCCGGCATCGCCCAGAAGATGTTCCAGACGCTGGCGGCCGAAGGCATCAACATCCAGGTGATCTCGACCTCGGAAATCAAGATTTCCGTCCTGATCGAAGAGAAGTACACCGAGTTGGCGTTGCGTGCCCTGCACACCGCTTATGGCCTGGATGCTGCGTGAACCTGGCCTGACTCCAACGAGGGGGAGAGGAATGGCCTTTCCGCGCGAACGCCTTGACCAGCTCTGGCAGCGCGGTCGTGATTTCCTGGGCACCGACGTCGCCATCATGGGCGGCGCCATGTCGTGGATTTCCGAACGCCATCTGGTGGCCGCCATCTCCAACGCCGGCGGGTTCGGCGTCATTGCCTGCGGGTCGATGACGCCAGACCGGCTGGCCGAGGAAATCGCCGCCACCCAGGATCTGACCGCCAAGCCCTTTGGCGTCAACCTGATCACCATGCATCCCGAGTTGGACCGTCTGATCGACGTGTGCGGCGAGATGCAGGTCAGCCATATCGTGCTGGCCGGCGGCCTGCCGACCGGCGCCGCTGTCAAGCGGGCCAAGGAAACCGGCGCCCGCGTGCTGTGCTTCGCCCCCGCCTTGGTGCTGGCGAAAAAGCTGTTGCGGTCGGGCGCCGACGCGCTGGTGATCGAGGGAACCGAAGCCGGCGGCCATATCGGCCCGGTGGCCACCAGCGTGCTGGCCCAGGAAATCCTGCCCGAAATCGCCGCCCAGGTGCCGGTGTTCGTGGCCGGCGGCATCGGCCGCGGCGAGGCCATCGTCAATTATCTCGAGATGGGCGCCGCCGGCGTGCAGTTGGGCACCCGCTTCGTCTGCGCCACCGAATGCGTGGCCCATCCCAACTTCAAGCAGGCGTTCATCCGCGCGGCGGCCCGCGACGCGGTGCCCACCACCCAGGTGGACCCGGCATTCCCGGTCATCCCGGTGCGGGCGCTGGCCAACGAAGGCACCAAGCGGTTCATCGAGTTTCAGCACGAAGTGATCCGGCGCTTTCGGGCCGGCGAGCTGGAGCAAAAGGAAGCGCAGCTGGAAATCGAGCATTTCTGGGCGGGCGCGCTGCGCCGCGCGGTCATCGAGGGCGACGTGGAGAACGGCTCGGTCATGGCCGGCCAAAGCGTGGGCATGGTCACGCGCGAACAGCCGGTGACCGACATCCTGGCCGAACTGATCGCGCAGGCCGAGGCTGCCATCGTCCACCGCGATCCCAAGCCCGAGCCGGTGGCGTGATGCAGGCGGCGGCGCCTTCCGTCTCGCGCCGCCTGTTGGCGCGGCTGCGCGACGTCATGGCCGGCGGCGGCACGGCCGAGGAACGGCTGGACAAGGTGGTCACGCTGATCGCCGCCGACATGGTGGCCGAGGTGTGCTCGTGCTACGTCATGCGCGCCGGCGAAGTGCTGGAACTGTTCGCCACCGAAGGCCTGAAGAAATCCGCCGTCCACAAGACCCGGCTGCGGGTCGGCGAGGGTCTGGTGGGCGATATCGCCGCCCATGCCCGGCCGCTGGCGCTGGCCGACGCCCAGTCGCATCCCATGTTCGCCTATCGCCCGGAAACCGGCGAAGAGCTGTTCCATTCGCTGATGGGCGTGCCCATCATCCGCGCCGGCCGCGTGATCGGCGTGCTGGTGGTGCAGAACCGCACCATGCGGCACTACACCGACGAAGAGATCGAGACGCTGGAAACGGTCGCCATGGTGCTGGCCGAACTGGTGGCCTCGGGCGAACTGGTCAACCGCGAGGAACTGGTTCTCGTCGATGGCAACGCCCTGCTGCCGTTGCGCCTTGAAGGCATCAAGCTGAATGCCGGCGTCGGCATCGGCGTCGCCGTGCTGCACCAGCCCCGCATCACCATCCGCCGCCTGGTGGCCGAGGACCCGGATTCCGAGCTCGAACGCCTGCGCGCCGCGCTTGCCAGCATCAAGAACGCGCTCGACGAACTGTTCTCGCGCCCGGAAATGCGCGACGGCGAACATCGCGACGTGCTTGAAACCTATCGCATGTTCACCGAGGACAAGGGCTGGCTGGGCAAGATCGGCGAAGCCATCCGCTCGGGCCTGACCGCCGAGGCGGCGGTGCAGAAGGTGCACGACGACATGCGCGCGCGCATGAGCCAGATCACCGACCCCTACCTGCGCGAACGCCTGCACGATTTCGAGGATCTGGCCAACCGCCTGTTGCAGCACCTGTCGGGCGAGGAAGGGGCCGTGCGGGGCGAGTTGCCGGCCGACGCCATCCTGGTGGCCCGCACCATGGGCCCCATGGACCTGTTCGACTACGACCCCAAGCGGCTGCGCGGCCTGGTGCTGGAAGAGGGGTCGCCCACCATGCACGTGGCCATCGTCGCCCGCGCCCTGGACATTCCGGTGGTCGGCCGCGCCAAGGACGTGCTGGACAAGATCGAGCCGCTGGACCCGGTGATCGTGGACGGCGACAACGGCCAGGTGTTCGTGCGCCCCAGCGACGACATCCGCGACATCTTCGCCGACGCCATCGTCCAGCGCCAGCAGCGCGCCGCCCATTACGCCTCGCTGCGCGACCTGCCGGCCATCACCCGCGACGGCGTCGCCGTCAAGCTGATGATGAATGCCGGCCTGCTGCTGGACATGAGCCATCTGCACGATTCGGGCGCCGACGGCATCGGCCTTTACCGCACCGAACTGCCGTTCATGGCCCGCTCGGCGCTGCCCGACGTGGCGGCGCAGACGGCGCTGTACCGCAAGATCCTGGATCAGGCCGCCGGCAAGCCGGTGGTGTTCCGCGCGCTGGATGTGGGCGGCGACAAGATCCTGCCCTATTGGAATCCCTACGAGGAAGACAACCCGGCGCTGGGATGGCGGTCGATCCGCATCACACTGGACCGGCCGGCGGTGCTGCGCCATCAGTTGCGCGCCCTGTTGCGCTCGGCGGCGGGCCGCGAATTGCGGCTGATGTTCCCCATGATCGCCGAGGTGGCCGAACTGGTTCAGGCCCGGCACATCCTGGACCTTGAAATCGAGCGCGAACGCGCCGCCGGCCGCCCGCTGCCCGAAAGCATCAAGGTCGGCACCATGCTGGAGGTGCCGGCGCTGGCCTTCCAGATGGACGCGCTGTTGCCGCTGGTGGACTTCGTTTCCATCGGCTCGAACGACATGACCCAGTTCCTGTATGCGGTGGATCGCGGCAATCCCCGCATCGCCGAACGCTACGACGCGCTGGCCCCGGGCATGCTGACCTTCATCCGCTATGTGGCGGGCAAGTGCGACGCCGCCGGCGTGGCGCTGTCGGTGTGCGGCGAAATGGCCGGCCGCCCGCTGGAAGCCATGGCGCTGATCGCCTGCGGCGTTCGCGTGCTGTCGGTCGCCTCGCCGTCCATCGGCCCGGTCAAGACCATGATCCGCACCCTGTCGGTGGGACCGGTCAAGGCGTATCTGGACGGGCTGCTGAAATCCCCCGACCGGTCGCTCAGGGATAAGCTCAAGAGTTTCGCCATCGACCACGGCGTAGTGCTGTGAGCATTGCGGCTTGGCCGGAGTGATGGTTGCCACCTTTGCCGCCGATTTGATACACAGATGACCGGCCTTTAGTTTTCCCCAAATAGTCCCGGGAAGGGTCATTGATCGTGGCCAACAGCACACAAGACAACGAAAACATGGCGCAGGGCATCCCCACCGTCGCCGTTGGACAAACCCTGAAGACCGCCCGTCTTCAGATGGGCAGAGATGTCGGCGAGGTGGCGGAACAGCTGCGCATTCGCCAGCCCTTTCTCCAGGCGCTTGAAGATGGCCGCCACAAGGACCTTCCCGGCGGAACCTACGCGGTTGGTTTTCTTCGCACCTATGCGGAATTTCTTGGCCTTGACGGCGAGGAAATGGTGCGCCGTTTCCGCGCCGAGGCCGCCGGCGACCTGAACGCCCGGTCCAATCTGGACTTCCCCTCGCCGGTGTCGGAAGGCCGCATTCCCGGCGGCGCCGTGCTGTTTCTGGGTCTGGTGATGGCCGGCCTCGCCTATGGCGGCTGGTACTTCCTGTCGTCACGCAGCACCGAAGTGGCCGAGATGGTGCCACCGCTGCCCGACCGGCTGGCTTCCGCCCTGAACCGGCCCGCCGCCGTGACCGGCGACACCGTGAAGCCGGCCGAGGCGCCCAAGCCCGACGAGACGCAGGCGAAGGCCGAGGACGGCCAGCAGGCTTCGCTGCCCACCGCCGCCAAGGATGGCGAGATGGTGCCGCCGCCCGAGGAGGAAGAGGCCAAAGCCCCCGCCCCGGCTCCCGCTCC
>DATGXU010000008.1:0-3772 GCA_035298685.1 Magnetospirillum sp.
GCAAGGCGCTGTGGCGCATCCGCGAGGGCATTCCCGAGGCCCAGAAGCGCGAAGGCGGCTCGATCAAGCACGACGTCGCCGTGCCCACCTCGCGCGTGCCGGAAATGCTGGTCCGCTGCACGGCGGCGGTGGAAGCGGCCCTGCCCGGCGTGCGGGTGGTTTCCTTCGGCCATCTGGGCGACGGCAACATCCACTTCAACCTCAGCCAGCCCGAAGGCGCCGACAAGGCCGCTTTCCTGGCGGATTGGCCGCGCATGAACCGGCTGGTCCACGACATCGTCGCCGACATGGGCGGCAGCGTTTCCGCCGAACACGGCATCGGCCAGCTGAAGATCGAGGAAATGGCCCGCTATAAATCGTCGGTGGAACTGGACCTGATGCGCCGCATCAAGGCCGCCATCGATCCCCATGGCCTGATGAACCCCGGTAAGGTGCTGCCGTAGGGGCGCCCGTTCCGTCGGTGTGGCGCCCAAGGAACTGCCGCCGCATGGGGCCATGCAAAAGCCGCCCCTTGACGGCTCGCAGCCGAATCCGTTCCCTGGCAATGCAACAATAAGAGAGGAGCGTCCCATGCCGACCTTCGCCGCCCCCGTCCGCGACATGACCTTCGTCATCGAGCATCTGGCCGGTCTGTCCGAAATCACCGCCCTGCCCGGCTTCGAGGAAGCCACCAGCGACCTGGTCGCGGCGGTTCTGGAAGAGGCCGCCCGCTTCGGCGGCGAGGTGCTGGCGCCGCTGAACCCGGTGGGCGACGTCGAGGGCTGCCATCTGGAAGGCGGCAAGGTGCGCACGCCCAAGGGCTTCGCCGAAGCCTATGACCAGTTCGTGGAAGGCGGCTGGAACGCCGTGCCGTTCGAGCCCGAATGGGGCGGCCAGGGTCTTCCCCAGGTGGTGGCGACCGCCGTGCAGGAAATCTGGCACGCCGCCAACATGAGCTTCGCCCTGACCCCCATGCTGACCCAGGGCGCGGTCGAGGCGCTGTCGGTCCACGGCTCGGACGATCTTAAGCAGACCTATCTGGCCAAGCTGGTGTCGGGCGAATGGACCGGCACCATGAACCTGACCGAACCCTCGGCCGGTTCCGACGTCGGCGCGCTGCGCGCCAAGGCGGTGAAGCAGGCCGACGGCACCTATCGCATCACCGGCCAGAAGATCTTCATCACCTCGGGCGACCACGAGATGGCATCCAACATCGTCCATCTGGTGCTGGCCCGCCTGCCCGACGCCCCGGCGGGCGTCAAGGGCATCTCGCTGTTCGTGGTTCCCAAGTTCCTGGTCAATCCCGACGGCTCACTGGGCAAGCGCAACGACGTCGCCTGCATCAAGCTCGAGGAAAAGCTGGGCATCCACGGCAGCCCCACCTGCGTCATGGCGTTCGGCGAGAGCGAAGGCGCCATCGGCTGGCTGGTGGGCGAGGAAAACAAGGGCCTGGCCCTGATGTTCACCATGATGAACAACGCCCGCCTGTCGGTCGGCCTGGAAGGCGTGGCCCAGTCCGAGCGCGCCACCCAGAAGGCGGTGGCCTATGCCAAGGAACGCGTCCAGGGCGGCGGCCCCATCATCATCCATCCGGACGTGCGCCGCATGCTGCTGACCAGCAAGGCGCTGACCGAAGCCACCCGCGCCCTGACCTATTACGCCGCCAGCCGGCTGGACGTCGCCCGCCATCACCCCGACGCCGCCACCCGCGCCGAGGCGCAGTCGCTGGTCGACCTGCTGATTCCGGTGGTCAAGGCGTGGAGCACCGACACCGGCCTTGCCGTGTCGTCCACCGCCATCCAGGTGTTCGGCGGCATGGGCTTCGTCGAGGAAACCGGTGTCGCCCAGCACATGCGCGACGCCCGCATCGCCCAGATCTACGAAGGCACCAACGGCATCCAGGCCATGGACCTGGCCGGCCGCAAGGTGGTGCGCGACGGCGGCAAGACCTTTGCCGCGCTGATCGCGCGCATCCGCGCCATCGACCCGGCCCTGGCCGAGGCCGGCCCCGAATGGGCGCCGCTGAAGCGCCGCCTGGGCGCTTCCGCCGCCGCCGCCGAGGCCGCCGCCGATTTCCTGATCAAGAACTCGGCCGCCGATCCGGCCCTGCTGGGCGCGGTCGCCGTGCCCTTCCTGGAACTGGTGGGCATCACGGTCGGCGGCTGGCTGATGGCCCAGGCCGGCCTGAAGGCGCAGACCCTGCTGGCCGAAGGCGCCGACGGCTCGGATTACCTGTCGGCCAAGGTGGTGACGGCGCGGCATTTCGGCGACGCCGTGCTGACCAAGGCCGGCGCCCTGCTGGCCCAAATCGAGGCCGGTTCGGGCCAGATCATGGCTTTGGACCAGGATCGGTTCTAGGCCCGAAGTCAGGCGCCGAATCCGTTTGGTCCGGCGCCTGACGCCTGTCTATAATCCCGCCGCCATGACGGGGATTACGCGTTACGTACTGCGCCAGTTGACGGTGGGGATGATCTTCGTCTCCGCCGCGCTGGCTTGCGTGCTGTGGCTGACCCAGTCGCTGCGCTTCGTCGAGATGATCGTCAGCAACGGCATTTCGGCAATCACCTTCCTGGCGCTGACCATGATGCTGATGCCCAGCTTCCTGGTCGTCATCATCCCCATCTCGCTGTTCGCGGTGGTGCTGTTCACCTACAACAAGCTGAACACCGACCGCGAATTGGTGGTTCTGCGCGCCGCCGGGCTGTCCCACTGGGCCCTGGCGCGGCCGGGCCTGATCCTGGGCGTGGCGGTCACCGTGCTGGGCTGGCTGCTGTCGCTGTGGCTGATCCCGCTGAGCGTCGGCAGCTTCCGCGAGATGCAATGGGGCATCCGCAACGACCTGACCAGCGTGCTGTTGCAGGAAGGCGCCTTCAACAAATTCGGCGACGGCCTGACCATCTATGTGCGCAGCCGCACCCCCACGGGCGAGCTGCTGGGCATCCTGGTCCACGACAAGCGCAACCCGGAAAAGCCGGTGACGCTGATGGCCGAACGCGGCGCCCTGGTGTTCACCGCCACCGGCCCGCGCGTGCTGATGCTGAACGGCAACCGCCAGCAATTGCCGCGCGGCACCGGCCAGCTGTCGCTGCTGTATTTCGACAGCTACACCGTCGATCTGGCCAACGCCACCGGCGGCAACGCCAGCCGCTATCGCGACGCCCGCGAACGCAGCCTGGGCGAGCTGATGTCGGCCAACGAGGCCGAGTTGGGACCGTCGGAATATCGCCGCGCCAAGGTCGAGCTGCATCAGCGGTTCACCGGCCCGATATACGGGCTGGGCTTCGCCTGCGTGGCGCTGGCCATCCTGCTGAGCGCCGGCTTCGACCGCCGCGGGCAGACCGGCACCATCCTCAAGGCGGTGGGCGCCATGGTCGGCATGCAGGCGCTGGGACTTGGCAGCAACAACCTTGCCACGGCCAACTTGGCGTTCGTGCCCTTCATGTATATGGTCGCGTTGGCTCCCGTCGCCGGGGGCTGCTGGTTCCTGGTCCGGCCACATCGCCCTCGGCGGCGTGGCGCCACCACCGTTCCAGCCTGATCGTCGGAGGTCGAGCCAGTTGAGCGCCCGTCGCCTGTTCCTTCTTGCCGGTATCGCCGGCGGCGCCCTGATCGGCGCCTTGTCCGTCCAGGGCAAAGCCATGGCCGCGGCTTCGGCCGACATGGGGTCGTGGGGACAGGCTTGGGGCGACGACGGCACCCCCGAGGCGCCACAGCCGCAACGGCCGCGCAGCCCCGCCCCGGTCGCCGTGCAGCCGGTGCCGGATCGCGCCTTGCCTGCCACCCCCATGCCCAC
>DATGXU010000009.1:0-1643 GCA_035298685.1 Magnetospirillum sp.
GCGTCACCACCGATGCCGCCGTCGCCAACGGTGCGATGCTGGCGAGGGTGCGCGACCACCGCAATTCGTGCGCGGCCAATGCGCCCAGGGTGGGCTCGGTGACTCGGGTTTCCACGGGCAGGGCGGCCAGCGCGATGGACAGGCCCAAATCCCGCACCGCCTGTCCCAGCCGGTAATCGTCGGCCAGCGCATCGGTGCACACCTCCAGGCCGCCGGCCCGGTCCAGCACCTCGCGGGACAGCGCCATGGTGGCGCCGAAGCAACCGTCGTCGCGGCCCAGCGCGCGCGCCACCAACAAAGCGGGCAGGAAGCCGTGATTGATGCCCAGGGCGCCCAGGCGGCTCCACACGGTGTCGGCCGGCCGCCCCACGTACAGACAGGTGGCAAGGCCGATGCCGGGCGCCTGCAGCGCCGCGACCACGGCATCCAGGTAATCGGGCGGCGCGCGCATGTCGCTGTCGGCGATGACCAACACGCCATCGCCCGCCTGGGGCAGCATGTTCAGCAAATTGGCGACCTTGGCGTTGGCGGCGCGCGCCGGTCCGCCGCAGACCAGCCGGATATCGGCGGCCGGCAGGCGGGCCTGAAGCTGGCGCACCACCTGGGCGGCGGGATCGGCGGGATCGGCCACGCCGCACACCATGCGCAGGCCCGGCCAATCGGCGCGCCAAAAGCTGGCAAGGTCGTCCAGCAGATGGGGTTCCGCCCCGCACAGCGGCTTGAGGATGGTGACGGGCGGGCGGCTTTCCGGCCGTGGCGGCGTGGCGGCGGCGAAGCGCGCCACCTGCCGGGCGGCGGCCAGATGAAAGACCATGCCGGCCAGGGTGGCGGCGCCCAGGATGACGGCCAGGGTAGTCATGGCCAGGGCGGTCATGGCTTCGCCTGCTCGGCGGCACGATTGTCCAGCATCTCGGCCAGCGCGTCGGCGCCCTTCAGTTTCAGCACCGTCTGGAACTCGGCGCGGCGCACCGCCAACTGGCTGATGGTGCCGTCCAGCAAGACGTCCTCGATGCGCCAGCCCGATCCGGTGTCGCGCATCAGATAGCTTAGCTTCGCCGCCTCGCCGTCGCCGGTGATGATGCGAGTGGGTACCATGGTGCCGCCGCCATGGGCCGCAACCGGGGTGCCGGTTTCAAAGCGTTCGCCGTCCCAACCGGCGAATTGCCGGGCATAGGTGGCGACGGTGTAGCGGGTGAAGGCCTGGGCGATGCGGTCCAGTTGCTCGGGCGACAGCTTGGCCGCCTGCGAGCCGATGGCGCTGCGGGTCATGCCGGGCATGTCGTAGACTTGCTCGATCACCGGCGCCAATTGCCGGGCGCGGCCGTCGAACCCCAGGCGGGGGCCGTCCTTCATCACCGCCAGCAGGGTCTGGTGCAGCCGCTCGACCGGTGCGGCGGCATCCTCGGCGCGGAGCGGCGGCGCCCACAGCAGCAGGATGAGCAGCAGCCGGATCACCGTCATGGCAGCATTCCCTGTTGGCGATACCATTCCACCGCGTCGGCCAGGGCGGCGGTGGCCGGGCGGTGGCGGTAGCCCAATTCCCGTTCCGCCTTGGCCGAGCTGAAATACATGCGTTGCCGCGCCATGCGCAGGCTGTCCAGGGTGACGAACGGCTCGCGCCCGGTCAGCCGGCCCCAGCCTTC
>DATGXU010000010.1:0-6699 GCA_035298685.1 Magnetospirillum sp.
TTGAGGGTCACCCGCCACACCAGGGCGCCCTCGGCGGTGCCGGTGTTGGCGTAGACGACAGGTTCGGCCACCACCAGTTCGGGGCCGTCGGCGCCCATGGACACCTTGGCGCGAACCTTTCCGGCGGCCACCGCTCCGGCCACCCAGGGGTCGGCCCGGTGGTCGTCGGGCCTGGCCGAGCCCACCAGCGGCCGACCGATGAAGTCGGTGACCACCAGGGCGGTGCGCATGCCGTGGACCTCGGCCACGTCGGCCAGCAACGGCCGCAGATAGGTTTCGCGCCCGACGCTGTCCACCAGCGCGTTGGCGATGGCGCTGTTGCTGGCCAGCACCCGGAAGTTCGACGACACCCCGTCGATCAGGTCGGTCACCTTTTCCGCCCGCAGGGTGGCTTCGGTTTCCAGCAGCTCGCCCACCTGGCCGCGAATCAACTGGGCGGTCACCAGCCAGGCGCCGCCGCCCATCAGCAGCACGAAGAACAACGCAAGCCCCGATGCCGCCGCGGCGACGCGGGTGGACAGCCGAGAACCGCCCCGGGCGGTCAACGGGTGTCCCCTTTGCCCTTGGTCAGCGGGACGATTGCGCCATCGGCGCGATAGACGGCCATGAACACGTTGTCGGCGGACAAGGCGTCGTGGTTGGTGGGGGTGAAGGGCGGCGCATAGCGACGCACCAGCCCGTCATGCTCGCGCAGCTTTTCCAAGGCGGCGCGCACCTGGACGCGATCGGTGGTGCCGGCCGCTGCGATGGCTTGCGCCAGGATGTGGGTCAGGTCGTAGGCATGGGCGACCCCGACCGGCGCCTGGATGGCCTCGGGCTTGATCGGGCCGTAAAGCTTTTGCCACGAGTCGAGGAACCGAGCCAGCCGACGCGGTTCGGCGGACAGGAAGCTGAAGGTCTGCACCACCGACAGGTCCAGCTTGTCCATCACCTCGGACCCGACGATCTGGACCAGGGGACCGCCGGTCACCCCCCAATGCATGATCAGCGGCAGACGCTCGGCCTCGGGCATGGCCGCGACTTCGCGCAGCAGCACCGCGCCTTCCGCGTCGTTGGCGATGAACAGCACCGCCTGGGCGCCCTTGCGCAGCAGCTCGACGTAAGGGCGGGCCAGGCTTTTGTCGCCCCAATTGTACCACGACACCGCCGACACCGTGGGCATGCCCTGGCCGGTGGTGCGCTCGATGGCGCCCACGCCCGACCGCCCCCAGCCGGTGTTGGGCGCCAGCACGCCGATGCGGGTGGCGCCCTTGGACACGGCGTGGCGCATCATCGCCGGCATGGCCCAGCGGTCGCGCAGCGACAGGCGGAAGACATAATTGGGCTGATAGCCGTTCTCGGTGATGCCGTCGGCCGCGGCCCAAGGGTCCAGCAGGATGATCCTCAACTGGTGGACCAGCTCGAGATTCTCCAGCACCACCGGGCTGAAGCGGCCGCAGATCACCGCCACCATGTCGGGCATCGCCGCCAACTCGGCCAGATTTTCCCGCGACCGCGCCGGAACCGAGCGATTGTCCCGCTTGACCAGTTCCAACGGCCTGCCGCCCAGCACGCCCCCGGAAGCGTTGATTTCGGCGATGGCGATGGCGACGCCGCGTTCGATGGCCTGGGCCGAGGAGCTGCCGGGAAGGCCGAATTCGGCGTCAATCCCCACCCGCACGGGCTCGGCGGCGATGGCGGAATGGCCTCCAAGCGCCAACACGGCGATCATCGCAAGCAGCCAGCGCAAATCCACACCCCTCGCCTACTCCATCGTATAAGGATAAAAGGCATAGGTGCATGCCCGCAAGCGCGGCGAACGCATTGGAGCCCCCATGAACAGAAATTATCCCGCGCACCCCATGCCGGCGGCAATCGCCATGGTTGCGCGCGACGGCCGGGCGTTGCTGGCCCGGCGAGGGAAAGACGGCGGCACCGACCCTTGGGGGTTTCCCGGCGGCATGATCGAACTGGGCGAGACGGTGCTGGAGGCGGCCGCCCGCGAATTGTTCGAGGAGACCGGCATCCGCGCCCGCCCCGAGGCGGTGGTCGAGGTTGTGGACGTCATCTTGCGCGACGAGCGGGGCGCGGTGAAAACCCATTACGTGCTGAACGCCGTGCGCATGACCTGGGAACAGGGCGAACCGGTCGCCGGCAGCGATGCCGTCGACGCCGGATGGTTCAGCCTTGATCAGATCGCCGCCATGCGCTGCCACCCCCACCTGCCGCGACTGGCGGCGCTGCTGCTGGCGGGCTGATCACCACAATTCGATGTCGTCCGCCTCGGCCACCTGCTGCGACCGGGCCTGGGCGATGATGGCGTTCAGCCGTGCCCGTTGCGGCGCGGTGGCGTTCAGGCGCAGATGAACGCCCTTGCTGGATTGCCGCACCACCTCGGCCTCGATACCCACGACGTCGTCCACGTCGAACATCAGCTTCTGCCCGCGCGCCATGGTGCCACCGGTCACCTCGACCAGCGCGCCGCCCACCGACAAATCCTTGATCCGGCCGCTGACCCGGCCGCCGCCAGCGGTCACCAGCACGCCCATGTCCAGTTCCACGCGGGCATGCTGGCGCCGGTTGCCGACCACCGACCCGCGCAGGGTGCCGATCAGGTGGTCGCGCATGCCCTGAAGCTGTTCGGAAACGCTGGTCACGGTGTCATGGACCAGCGCCGACATCTGCTCGGCCTCGGTGGCCGATTGCGAAATATTGGCGATGGTGGACGAGACGGTCTGCGTCGACGTGGCCGCCTGCCGGGCCTGGGTGGCGATGGCGGCGATGGACCCCTGCTGCTGGGCGGTGGTGTCGGCCATGGTGGAGGAGATGGCCGACACCTGGGTGATGATGCCCTCGACCGCCGAAATGGCCGCCACCGCCTGCTGCACCGCGTTCTGGATGCCGGCCACCTGGGCGCCGATCTCACCGGTCGCCTGGGTGGTCTGGTTGGCCAGGTTCTTCACCTCGCCGGCCACCACGGCAAAGCCCTTGCCGGCCTCGCCCGCCCGCGCCGCCTCGATGGTGGCGTTCAGCGCCAGCATGTTGGTCTGGCCGGCGATGGCGTTGATCATGGACACCACGGTGTCGATGCGGTGCGACGCCTCGACCAGCGTCTGCATGATGGCGCTGGACCGCTGAGCCTCCTCGGTGGCGTTCAGCGCGATCTGGCGCGACTGTTCGGCATCGGTGCGCATGCGCTGGATGCTCTCCACCATCTGCTCGGCGGCCTCGGCCACATAGGTCACGTTGGCGGTGGCATTGCCGGCGGCGCCGGCCACCGCGCGGTTCTGCTCGCCCACCTCGGTGGCCTGGTTGCGCATGCCGTCGGCGACCGAGCACAGCGACATGGACCGATGGGTCACGTCGGTGACGGCGGCATTGATCTCGCTTTCCAACTGCTCGGACATGCCCAGGAAGGTCAGGCGCATTTCCTTTTCAGTGGTGCGCAGAATGCGCTCGCTTTCGGCGTTCTTGCGGGCCAGGTCGTGCAGGGCTCCGCGCAGGGCCTTCAGAAAGAACAGCGCCTCGCCCGCTTCGCGCAGGCTGAAGCCCGCCGCCGCCTCGGCTTGCGAGGTGTCGTTGATGGACAGCGCCCGCAACTGCGCCACCACGCTGCCGAGCGGCCGCACCAGCCCGATCCACAGCAGCGCGGCGCCGCCGCCAAGCACCAGCAGAAGCACCACCAGCGCCATGGTCTGCACCCAGCCCGAGGCCAGGTATTGCACCACCGCCGCGCCCATGCCGGCGGCGGCCGTCAGCGCCACCACCCCAGCCAGACCGGGACCGTGGTTGCTGACCGCCTGCCGCGTCGCCTGCACGCTGTCGATGCCCAGGCCGCGGAAGAAATTGGCGTACAGCGCGTCGTCGCCCAGGATGTGCTTCACCAGCCAGTCGCGCAGGAATTCGAACACCTCGTCGGCGACGGATTCCGACTCTTCCTGGCGGAACTTGGCGTGCAGGCTGGCGGCGGTGGCCAGCAGGCGCTCGTGGGCCTGCTTGTGCATGTCGGTGCCGGGATAGCCCCAGCGCGCGAACATTTCCTCTTCGCGGGCGAAATGGGTGCGGGTGTAGTCGATCAGGTCGGCCAGGATGGCGTCGATCACCTCGTGGCCGCGCCGCTCCTCGCTGGCTTCCCACAGGCTGTTCAGAATGCTGATCAGCCGCTTGTGGTCGTCATCGAACTCGACCACATGGACGCTGAGCTGTTCGCTCCAATCGATGAGGGCCATCGCCGCGCTCCCTGACGGCCGAAGCCGCATTTTCCGTACAAGATTCCCGGTTATCCCGTACATGGCCCCATGGGGTCAATCGCGTAGAGCACAGGGGGGCCGTGCGTGGCGGGCACGCCAGCCGCGCAGGAACTCCTCCACATAGGGCAGCAGTTCCAGGCCGACGACCGCACCCAGCACCGACGCCAGATAGCCGGCGGGCAGCGGGTCGCCCTTCAGGCGCAACCCCCAATCGGCCGGTTCCGGCCCCAGCCCCGCCATGGACAGCGCCTGCGGCCAGTTCAGGCTGGCGACGAAGGCCAGGCCCATCAGCGGCAGGACCTCGAGAAACGAGTGGACATGCTGCTCGACCGGCGTCACCCGGCGGTGGGCGGTGGCGTAGCTGACGTCCCACAGGGCCGTCGCCTCGTGCAGGAAGAACGCCACCAGCATCACCGTCAGCACCAAAGCATTGATCTCCAGGATCAGGGCGGCCAGCACGGGTATGCCCATTTCGGCCAACATCAGCAGATGGATCAGGCTTTCCTTCGCCCCCGAGGTATGGGCGATGTCGGAGCGGCGGTGGCAAAGCCAGTCGGCGATGCCGGCCAACAGCCACAGCGGCACGACGAAGAACAGCAGCAGCACGCGGGTCGCCTGGGCGGCATCCATGGGCGGGGGCTCCGTTGGGGCTCCGTGGGGGCCAACACGGCCTGGGCCACGCGGTTCCCGCCAGAATTTCATGGAAGCGTCACCTCATTGTCAGGTTGCCAGCGGATAAAGTTCGGCTCATCGTCAACGGCTTGCGAGCGAACCACAGATGTTTGCCGATACGGACCCCACCCTGGACGACATGATCCGCGCCGCCTATCGCCTGTCATGGCCCGGCCCGGTCAAGCGGCGGCCACGCCGGGTCAGGCGCCTGATCGGCGGCGTCCTCAGGCTGCGCCGGCACGGCGATCTCAGGGGGTGGCCCATCGCCCTGTCAACGCGTTCCGCGGTCTGATCCGCCCCGGGGTCTTGCCCTCGTCCGCCACAGGGGGTATCGCTAGACCGCACGCCCCCCGGTCGAGGACCAGATGAAATCCTTCCCGTCGCGATCCAACCCCCAGGCCGAGGTTTTGCGGCTGCTGGGCCGTGCCGCCACCCATGACGGCCATCGCCCCCGTCGGATCGACACCCATATTTCCACCGTCTTCCTGGCCGGCGACAGCGCCTGGAAGCTGAAGAAGGCGGTGCGGCTGCCGTTCCTGGATTTCTCGGATCTGGACAGCCGCCGCCGCGCCTGCGAGGCCGAGGTCGAGATCAACCGCCGCGCCGCGCCCGAGCTGTATCTGGGCACGGTGCCGGTGACCAGGGCCGCCGACGGCAAGCTGCGCCTGGGCGGCGACGGACCGGCGGTGGAATGGCTGGTGCACATGCGCCGGTTCGACCAGCGCACCCTGTTTTCCAAACTGGTGGCGGCGGGCCGGGTCGACCGCCACCGCATCCACGCCCTGACCGAAGCGGTGTGGCACTTTCATCAGGGCGCGCCGCGCCGGCCCGACCGTGGCGGCGCAGCCGGCCTGGCCTGGACCATCGACACCAACGCCGCCAGCATGGCGGGCCATGCCGACATCCTGCCCGCCGCCGAGGCGGCGCGGCTGACCGAGGCGTCGCGCCAATGGCTGGCCCGGCTGGCACCGCTGCTGGAACAGCGCCGCGCCGCCGGTCTGGTGCGGCAATGCCATGGCGATCTGCATTGCGGCAACATCTGTCTGGTGGACGGCAGGCCGACGCCGTTCGACGCCATCGAATTTTCCGAGGACATCGCCTGCATCGACGTCTTCTACGATCTCGCCTTTCTGCTGATGGACCTGGACCGGCGCGGCGCCCGCACCCTGGCCGGCTATGCCCTGAACCACTATCTCGACCTGTCCGGCGATTATCAGGGCGCCGGGCTGCTGCCACTGCTGCTGTCGCTGCGGGCGGCGGTGCGCGCCCATGTGTCGGCCACCATGGCCGCCGGGGCGCAAGGCACCGAGCACGACCGTCTGGCCGACGACGCGCGCGGCTATCTGCATGCCGCCCAAACCTATCTGGAACCGCCCGCCCCCACCCTGCTGGCGGTGGGCGGCCTGTCGGGCAGCGGCAAGTCGCGCATGGCGCGCGAACTGGCGCCGCTGCTGGCGGTGCCGGCGGCGGCGGTGGTGCGCACCGACGCGTTGCGCAAGCAGATCCTGGGGGTGGGCCTGCTGGACAAGCTGCCGCCCGAGGCCTACACCCCCGAGATGACGGAGCGCACCTATCAGGCGCTGTACGACACCTGCCTGACGGTGCTGAAATCCGGTCACGGCGCGGTGGCCGACGCGGTGTTCGCCCGTCCCGAACAGCGCGACGCCATCGAACAGGTGGCCCGCGCCGCCGGCGTTCCCTTCCATGGCCTGTGGCTGTTCACCCCGCCGCAACTGGCGGCCGAACGCATCCGCACCCGCAAGGCCAACGTTTCCGACGCCACCGTCGCGGTGCTGAA
>DATGXU010000011.1:0-5517 GCA_035298685.1 Magnetospirillum sp.
AACGCCGCCGAGCAATTGCGCCAATGCCAGTCGCCCGCCGATCTGGTGGATATCCAGATGAAGCTGGCGCGACAGGCCTATGACAACTATCTGGACGAATCCCGCAGCTTGAGCGAGCTGGTGGTCAAACTGTCGTCGGACGCCCTGGCATCGGCCGGCATTGCCGCCTCGCAGTCGCGCTGACGTCGTCCGAAACGCGCCCGGCCGGAGGGAATTTCCCCTTCGGCCGGGCTTGTTTTTGCCTATCCCGCGGGTGGCGAGTGCCGTTTCGAAAGATAAAAATCGAACTCGTCGGATATCCACTCACGACAGACAGCATACATAAGTATCAGCAGAAAATACGCCCGCCACAATTACTTTATTTTAACATTCGCTTTACGTTTTCCACGCCCACCCTTGACGAAGCGCGCCATCCGGCCCACATTGCGCCCGCGCCAGATGGCCGGACGGCCGCTCTTGGGGGTTTCCCCCGGGGGAGGAAAGTCCGGGCTCCACGGAAGTACGGTGCCGGATAACGTCCGGCGGGGGCGACCCCAGGGAAAGTGCCACAGAAAGCAAACCGCCGGCCTTGGTTCCTCGGAACCCGGCCGGTAAGGGTGAAAGGGTGCGGTAAGAGCGCACCGCGCGACCGGCAACGGAAGCGGCACGGTAAACCCCACCGGGAGCAAGACCAAATAGGGGCGGCAGTCTTTCCCTTTGGGAAAGCGAAACGCACTTCCGCGTAGCCGCCCGGGTCGGTCGCGTGAGGCGTCCGGTAACGGGCGTCCCAGATGAATGGTCGTCACCGGCGGTCCGCCGCCGGTACAGAACCCGGCTTACAGGCCATCTGGCGCAATTCCCAAATTTGCCCCATGCCATCCCATGAGCCCGCGCCCGGCGGGACGGCATGGGCGACGCCGCTGTTCCCCATATGTTTTTAGCGCCGAAATCCGCCATTTTTGCCGCACAGCGGCAAAAGCCGGCGCATTATCAACGCGTTGCGGAACAAACTTCGACTACTTTGATAACAACTTAGGGAAAATTGTCGGCAACCGTCATAGGCCCAGAGTTTTACTACTCGATACCATTGACGCCCATGTTTACCCATGATATCCCATAACGACCCACCGATGAGCGGCTCACGGGAGAAGTGCGTGCCAGCCGATCATGGGGGCGGGGGCTTCGGGTATACATTCGGCAAGGCGGCGAGGATGGGGCTCTTCCTCTCCACATTCGTGAACAAGGTCGACAAGAAGGGACGCGTCAGCGTGCCCGCGACCTTTCGCGCGACCCTTGCCCAGCAGACTTTCCAAGGCATCATCGCCTATCGGTCCTTTACCGCGTCCTGCGTCGAGGGCTGCGGCATGGACTTCATGGAGCGGCTGTCCGAAAGCGCCCAGGACTTCGCCGCCTTCTCGCCCGAACAAGAAGACATTTCCGCCCTGATCTTCGCCGACGCCCGCCAATTGGCCTGGGACCCGGAAGGCCGCATCGTCCTGCCCGAGGACATCATCGCCCATGCCGGCATCGCAGACCTGTGCGCGTTCGTCGGCAAGGGCCAGACCTTCCAGATCTGGGAACCCGAGGCCTATAAGGCGGCGGAAGCCGAAATCCGCGCCCGCGCCCTCAAGAACCGCCCCACCCTGCCCCTGAAAAAGCCGGCGAGCGGAGACGGCAAATGACCGCGCCCCGCCCCACCCAGGACTCGGACTCCCCCCACGTTCCGGTGCTGCTGGACGAAGTGCTGGACGCGCTGGCGGTGCGCGACGGCGCAGCTTACGTGGACGGTACCTTCGGCGCCGGCGGCTACACGCTGGCCATGCTGGGCCGCGCCGGGTGCACCGTTTACGCCATCGACCGCGACCCCAACGCCGCCGCCGCCGGGCGCGCGCTGCCGGAAGCCAAGGCCGGCCGCCTGCGCCTGCTGGAGGGCCGTTTCGGCGACATGGACCAGCTTTTGGCTGCCTGCGGCGTCAATCAGGTTGACGGCGTGGCGCTGGACATCGGCGTCTCGTCCATGCAGTTGGATCAGGCCGAGCGCGGCTTTTCGTTCGCCAAGGACGGCCCGCTGGACATGCGCATGGAACAGGCCGGCCCGTCGGCCGCCGACGTGGTCAACACCATCGACGAAACCGAGCTTGCCAACATCCTGTTCCGCCTGGGCGAGGAACGGCAGTCCCGCCGCATCGCCCGCGCCATCGTCGCCGCCCGCGCCGACAAGCCGTTCGAGCGCACGCTGGAGCTGGCCGGCGTGGTGGCCAAGGTGGTGCACAAGTCCAAGGACGGCATCCACCCGGCCACCCGCACCTTCCAGGCCCTGCGCATCCACGTGAACGACGAACTGGGCGAGCTGGAACGCGGCCTTGCCGCCGCCGAGAAGCTGCTGGCCCCGGGCGGGCGGCTGGCGGTGGTGACCTTCCATTCGCTGGAAGACCGCGTGGTCAAGGCGTTCCTGAAAGAGCGGTCCGGCGACATGCCGGCGCCGTCGCGCCATTTGCCGCAGGTGGCATCCGGCCCCGCCCCCACCTTCACCCTGCTGCACCGCAAGGCGGTGGCCGCCGGTCCTGCCGAAGTGGCGCGCAATCCGCGCTCGCGCTCGGCCAAGCTGCGTGCCGCCATCCGCACCAATGCGCCGGCTTGGGATATAAACTCCCGAGGTGCGCGATGATCCGCGGTCTGACCACCACCATCGTGTGCGCCTGCCTGGCCGGCGCCGTCGGCGTGGGCCTGTTCTTCGTCAAGCACGACGTCAAGGAACAGGAAGCCCGCCTGGCCGAGCTGAACCAGGAAATCCAGGCCAACCAGGAAGCCATCCACGTGCTGAAGGCCGAGTGGAGCTACCTGAACGACCCCACCCGGCTGCGCAACCTGTCCGAAAAGTTCCTGTCCATGAAGGTGATGGGGCCGGGCCAGATCGCCAGCCTGGATACCCTGCCGGGCGGCAACGGCCCCGCCTATGCCGCCAACCGGGGCGCCGCCCAGCCCAATGTCGCCCGCACCCAGCCGGCGCCCGCCGCCGCGCCCGCACCGGTGACGACGGCCAAGGCCGCGCCCGCCACCACCGCCAAGCCGGCGCCGGTCAAGCTGGCGGCCGGCAAGCCGGCCCCTCACCCGGCCAAGCCCGCTACCAAGGTTGCCGCGGCGCCGGCCACCCGAGTGGCGGCCGCACCGTTGCCGACGCCGCAGCCGGCCGTTCCCGCCGCGACGCAGCACCAGTCCGCGCCTCCGGCGCCGGCGCGCAGCATCGTGATCCAATCGCCCGCGCTCGCCTCGACGCCGGCCCTGCCCGGGGAGGTTCGGTGAGCTTCTTCGCGCCCAAGCCCCGCATCCCCGGCTATCACGCCGGCGAGGATCTCGGCAACGCTCCCACGGCGGTGCGCCTGGACGGGGTGCGCAAGCGGGCGCTTGAGACCGGGCGCTCGCGGCTGGCGGTCACCTCGCTGGTGTTCCTGGGCATCTTCGCCCTGATCACCGTGCGCATGATCGACGTGGCGGTGCTGGATTCCAACCCGGCCAAGCCGCGCGCGCTGCCCACCGCCCGCACCGAGGGGCTGGAGATGGAGCGCGCCGACGTCACCGACCGCTCGGGCGTGGTTCTGGCCACCAGCCTGCCCACCGTTTCGCTGTACGCCAAGGCCAACGAGATCCTTGACCCCGCCGAGGCGGCGGCCAAGCTGGTCACCGTGCTGCCCGACCTTCAGCGTGCCGACCTGCAGGCCAAGTTGGCCGGCGGCAAGCAATTCGTCTGGCTGCGCCGCAACCTGACCCCGCGCCAGCAATATGACGTCAACGCGTTGGGGATTCCCGGCCTCTACTTCGAGAAGGGCGAAAGGCGGGTCTACCCGCATGGCAACCTTGCCGCCCATATCGTCGGAATGACCGACATCGACAACAAGGGCATCGCCGGCATCGAAAAGCGGTTCGACGAGGGACTGCGCAGCAGCCACGAGCCGTTGCGCCTGTCCATCGACATCCGCGCCCAGACCGTGGTGCGCAACGAACTGATGAAGGCCATCGCCGAGTTCCGCGCGCTGGGCGGGCTGGGCATGGTGCTGGACATCCATACCGGCGAAATGGTCGCCATGGTGTCGCTGCCCGACTTCGACCCCAACGACCCGCCCGCCGGCCAGTCGGAAGCCCTGTTCAACCGCGCCACCAAGGGCGCGTACGAAATGGGCTCGACCATGAAGCTGTTCAACACGGCCATGGCCATCGATTCGGGCCGCTTCAACATCAATTCCAGCGTCGACTGCACCAAGCCGCTGCTGTTCGCCGGCCACACCATCCACGACGACCACCCGCTGAACCGCTGGGCCAGCGTGGCGGAAATCCTGGTTCATTCGTCCAACATCGGCTCGGCCCGCATGGCGCTGGACGTGGGCACCGAGACCCAGCGGTCGTTCATGGGCCGCTTGGGCATGCTGCACACCCCCGCCATCGAGCTGCCCGAAGTGGGCGGCCCGCTGGTCCCCAGCCCATGGCGCGAAATCAACACCGTGACCATTTCGTTCGGTCACGGCCTGTCCATCACCCCGCTGCAACTGGTCCAGGGCACCGCCGCCCTGGTCAACGGCGGCACCTACCATCCGGTGACCCTGCTGGCGCGCTCGGACGCCCAGGCCATCCCCGGCGAGCGGGTGATCAAGCAGAAGACCTCCGACCAGGTGCGCCAACTGATGCGCCTGGTGGTGACCGAAGGCACCGGCAAGAAAGCCGAGGTCGCCGGCTACGAGGTGGGCGGCAAGACCGGCACCGCCGAGAAGGCCGTAAACGGTTCCTACAAGAAGAAGGCGGTATTGTCTTCCTTCGTCGCAGCCTTCCCCATGGACAACCCTCGCTACGTGGTGCTTGCCAGCATCGACGAGCCGCAGGGAACCAAGGAAACCTACGGTTTCATCACCGCAGGCTGGACGGCTGCGCCGGTGGCCGGGCGGATCATCGCCCAGGTCGCGCCGCTGCTGGGTCTGATGCCGAAGGCCACGCCTTCGCTTCCGCCCCAGGGCGTCAAAGGCTTTGTCGCTGGAACCGGGAGCAAAGACGTTGCCACGGTTGATTGATCTTCTTGGCCCAGGTTTGGCCGCCAACCCCGAAATCTCGGGCCTGACCGCCGACTCGCGGAAGGTGGGCCCGGGCATGCTGTTCGCCGCCCTGCCGGGCACCAAGGCCGACGGCTGCACCTTCATCGCCCAAGCCATCGCCCAGGGCGCCGCCGCCATCCTGGCGCCGCTGGGACCCGAAATTGACACAGGCGCCGTGCCGCTGGTGCGCGCCGCCAACCCCCGCCTTGCCTTCGCCCGCGCGGCGGCCGCCTTTCATGGCGCCCAGCCGGCGGTGATGGCCGCCGTCACCGGCACCAACGGCAAGACCTCGACGGTGAACTTCGCCCGTCAGCTGTGGAGCCGGATGGGGCAAAAGGCCGCCAGCCTGGGCACCCTGGGCATCGTCGCCGACGGCTGGCCCACCCGGCCCAGCCTGACCACCCCCGACCCCGCCGACCTGCATGCCGCCCTGGCCGAACTGGCGGCGGCGGGCGTCACC
>DATGXU010000012.1:0-27656 GCA_035298685.1 Magnetospirillum sp.
TCGGCAAGATCGTCGGGCCAAGGAGTGGACGCCTGGGGCTCGGCCGGCACGGCGCCGATGCTTTCAGGCGCCTCGCCCACGGCCAGCCGCGCTGCGACGGGGGCGAACAGGTCGCGGCCATGGAACGACGCTGACAGCGCCCTGGGCTGCCAGGTGATGGCCCAGGTCCGGCAGGTCGCGGCGCGGCGGGCCAATATCGCGAACAATCCGTTGTCCGGACCGACGAACCAGCGGCCGTCGATTTCCGCCAGCAACGGCAACCGTTTGCTGCCCACGCCCGGATCCACCACCGCCATCACCACCATGTCCGCCGGCCAATAGGGCGCCAGCGCCGCCAGCAGATAGGCGGCCGCGCGGGGGTTCCAGGCCGGCGCGTCGGACATCAGATCGACCACCGGGCATTGCGGCGCCGCCCCCACCAGCACGCTGCGCACCTGCCCGAGATAGATCCCGGACGAGCCGAAATCAGTAAAAAGGCCGATCGGCCGCTGCATGCACCCTCCGAAACCTGCGGAAATTTTGCTCATTATTCGCTGTGCTCAAATCGGATGCAACCCATCTCGTTACTGTCACCGGCAAGCAAATGCCACAGCGTGTTTCCTGGCGTCACAAATCGAAGCGATAAAAGCCGCCCCCCTATCCTTTTCCAGTATGCCGCCGCCTGCCTCTGGGCTTTTGGAACCCTTGTCGCCCCATGGACGAAAGAGATATAGTGTAATGACCTTATAATGAGCGCGACCGCAACCCGGTCCCGCGATTACGGCGAGGTGGTGGTGGGTCGGGCTCCGCAAGCCAGCAATGAGCGAGGATTGGCGATGCCATTGCGGGCCATGGGGCGCGCGCCCTTTCTAACCGCCACCTTTTACCTGGCCGCCGGCGTCGTCGGCATTGCCGTGGCGGCGCATACCGACATTCTGGGCGGCAGCATTCCCGGCCCCCTCACCCTGGGCGGCTGGTTGGTGGGCTCCGCGGCCCTGCTTTATATCGTGCTGTCGAACACCTCGCTCGGCGTCGAGGCCGAGGCGCCCAATCGGGCCCGGGAACTGGCTGGCGCTGCCGACGCCTGCCTGGATATGGTGATGTCGTCGCTGCCCGACGCGCTGGTGATCGCCGACGGACACGGTCGCGTCCGCAGGCTGAACCACAAAGCCGTGCAAATGTTCGGCTACGGTGTCGACGAAGTCCTGGACGAGCCGGTGGACGGCTTCCTGGCCGAACCCTATGCCCGCCAGTTGCGCGAGCGGTGGAAAGGGTTCGTGGGCGAAGGCCGCGACGGGCTGATTTCCACCGGGCGCGAAGTCTTGGGCCGCCGCAAGGACGGCAGCGTCGTGCCCATGGAACTGTCGGTGGCGCAGCTCGAGCGCGATGGCGAAAGCCGTTTCGTCATGGTGTTGCACGACATTTCCGCCCGCAAGCGCGCCCTGGCCCGTCTGGATGTGGCGGAAAAGGTGCTGGAATGCACCATGGAAGGCGTGATGGTCACCGACCGTCGCGGCACCATGCTGTGGGTCAACCAGGGTTTCTGCCGCATTTCCGGCTATTCGCGCGAGGAAGTGCTGGGCCAAAAGGCCGCCATGCTGAAATCGGGCCTGCAAGGTCCCGATTTCTACGCCGCCATGTGGGAAAAAATCCGTCAGGCCGGCGAATGGGAAGGCGAAATCTGGAACCGCCGCAAGGACGGCGAAGCTTATCCCGAATGGCTGACCATCAAGGCCATCACCGATCCGTCGGGCCAAGTTACCCGTTATGTCGGCGTGTTCTCGGACATTTCCAAGCACAAGCGGGCGGAAGAAACCATCCGCACGCTGACCTATTTCGACGCCGTCACCCACCTGCCCAACCGCTACCTGTTCATGGACCGCCTGGAACAGGCGCTGGAGCGGGCGCCACGCTCGGGCCGCAAGCTGGCGCTGGTGATGATCGGCCTCAACCGCTTCAGGCAGATCAACGAAACCCTGGGCCACCAGACCGGCGACCAGTTGTTGCGCGTGGTCGCCGACCGGCTGGGGGCTTCGCTGCGCGGCCACGACACCGTTGCCCGCCTGCGCGGCGACACCTTTTGCTGTCTGCTGACCGACCTCGCCCAGGACCACGACGCCCATCTGGTGATTTCGCGCCTGCTGGAATCGTTCCTGACCTCGTTCGAACTGGATGGGCACGAGCTGTTCATCACCGCCAAGGTGGGCATCAGCGTCTATCCGGTGGACGGCACCGACCCCGAGGATCTGGTGCTGAAGGCGGAAACCGCCATGAACCGGTCCAAGGAACTGGCCGACAACGCCTATCAGTTCTATACGCCGGAAATGCATGCCAATTCGGTCGAGCGGCTGAAGCTGGAGACCGAACTTCGCAAGGCGGTGTCGCGCGACGAATTCGTGGTCTACTACCAGCCCAAGATCGAAACCGCCACCGGCCGCATCGTCGGAGCCGAGGCGTTGGTGCGGTGGCTGCATCACGACCTGGGCATGATTTCCCCGGCGGATTTCATCCCCATCGCCGAGGAAACCGGCCTGATCGTCCCCATCGGCAACTGGGTGCTGGACCATGTCTGCAGCCAGATTCGCCAATGGCTTGACGTGGGGCAGCCGGTGGTGCAGGTGGCCGTCAATCTGTCGGCGCACCAGTTCCGCCAGCCTGATCTGGTGGACAAGGTGGTGGAATCGTTGCGCCAACACGCCATCGATCCCGATCTGCTGGAGCTCGAGCTCACCGAAAGCGCGGTGATGCACAACGCCGAAATGACCATCCGCACCTTGATGGAACTGCACGGCCACGGCGTGCGGCTGGCGGTGGACGATTTCGGCACCGGCTATTCGTCACTCAGCTATCTGAAGAAGTTCCCGCTGGACAAGCTGAAGATCGACCGGTCGTTCGTGATGGACATCGACGCCAATCCGGCTTCGGCGGAAATCGTCGGCGCCATCATCGCCATGGGCCATTCGCTGAATTTGGAAATCGTCGCCGAGGGCGTGGAAAACGACGCCCAGCTGGGTGTGCTGAAAGAGCTGAAGTGCGACGAAATCCAGGGCTTCTATTATTCGCGGCCGATCCCGGCGGAAACCTTCGCCTCGATCCTGCGGCTGGGCCGCCTGGACGGCCACGCCACTGCGTCGAAATAGCGGTCAGCCCGCCGGCTGAACCCGGCCGTCGGCGCCATAAAGCTGGCGGGCGCGCTTTTCAAACGACGCCACCATCAGCCGCACCGCTTCGTTGAACAGCGCGCCGATCACCTTTTGCAGCAGCTTCGAGCGGAACTCGAAATCCACGTAAAAGTCGATATTGGTGCCGCCATCCTCGGCCGGATGAAAAATCCAATGGTTGTTCAGATGATGAAACGGACCTTCGGTGTACTGAACGTCGATGCGGTTGGCGGGGCGGTTCAGCACCACCTTTGACGTATAGCGTTCCCGGATCATCTTGAAGCCGATCACCAGATCGGCAAAGAACACGTCGCCCTCGCGCCGGCGAATGCGGGCGGCCACGCACCACGGCAGGAACTCGGGATAGCGTTCCACGTCGGCCACCAGATCGAACAACTGATCCGGCGAATAGGGCAGATACCGCTTCTCGGCGTGGGTGGGCATCGCGTCCCTACTCCGCCGCGCCAAGCTTCTGACGGGCGGCACGCAATTCGGCGAAATCGCGATCCGCATGGTGGGACGACCGGGTCAGCGGCGTCGCCGCCACCATCAGGAACCCCTTCGCCTTGGCCATGGCGCGATAATCGGCGAATTCGTCGGGCGTGACGAAACGGTCAATGCCCACATGCTTGGGCGTCGGCTGCAGGTACTGGCCGATGGTGATGAAGTCGATGCCGGCCGAACGCATGTCGTCCATGACCTGCAGCACTTCGTTCCGCGTCTCGCCCAGGCCCACCATGATGCCCGACTTGGTGAAGATGCTCGGATCGACCTCTTTCACCTTCTGCAGCAGCCGCAGGCTTTCGAAATAACGGGCGCCGGGGCGGATGGAGGGATAAAGGCGCGGCACGGTTTCCAGGTTGTGGTTGAACACATCCGGCTTGGCCCGCGCCACCGCCTCGATGGCGCCCTTCTTGTCGCGGAAATCGGGGGTCAGGATTTCCACCGTGGTATCCAGGCCCAGGGCGCGGATGCGCTCGATACAGGCGACGAACTGGAAGGCGCCGCCATCGGGCAGGTCGTCGCGGTCCACCGAGGTGATGACCACGTGCTTGAGCCCCATGGAACGCACGCTGTCGGCCAGGTTTTCGGGCTCCAGCAAGTCCACGGCGCCCGGCTTGCCGGTCTTCACGTTGCAGAAGGCGCAGGCGCGGGTGCAGGTGTCGCCCAGGATCATGAAGGTGGCGTGCTTGTGCTTCCAGCACTCGCCGATATTGGGGCACGCCGCCTCTTCGCAAACCGTGTGCAGGTTCTTGTCGCGCATCAAGCGGCGAACCTCGGCCGCCTCTTCAGAGGTGGGGGCCTTGACGCGAATCCATTCCGGCTTTCGCGGCGACGGATTGTCCGGCTTGTGGGCCTTTTCGGGATGGCGAAGAGTGGGCTTGTCGGTCATGGCTTGGATATGTTCCAGCGCGCGGGCGCGGTCAAGGATTTATGAACCACGAAAACACGAAGACACAAAAGGGTACGAAGGCTTTTTCATTGCCCTTCGTACCCTTTCAAGCCTTCGCGCCGATACGAAACCTTAGAAGTGAATGGCCCGGCCATAGGCCGACAGCACCGATTCGTGCATCATTTCCGACAGGGTCGGATGCGGGAACACGGTGTGCATCAGGTCGGCCTCGGTGGTTTCCAGGGTCTTGGCGACGGTGTAGCCCTGGATCATCTCGGTGACCTCGGCGCCGATCATGTGGGCGCCCAGCAATTCGCCGGTCTTGGCGTCGAACACGGTCTTGACCAGGCCTTCCGGCTCGCCCAGCGCGATGGCCTTGCCGTTGCCGATGAAGGGGAAACGGCCGACGCGGACCTGATAGCCCTTTTCGATGGCCTTCTTTTCGGTCAGGCCGACGCTGGCCACCTGCGGGTGGCAATAGGTGCAGCCGGGAATGTTGCGCACTTCCAGCGGATGCACGTGGTTCAGGCCGGCGATCTTTTCCACGCAGATCACGCCCTCGTGGCTGGCCTTGTGGGCAAGCCACGGCGGCGCGGTCAGGTCGCCGATGGCGTAGACGCCGGGTTCGTCGGTGGCGCACCACTGGTCGGTGACCACGTGGCCCTTCTCCACCTTCACCTTGGTGCCTTCCAGGCCCAGGTTCTCGAAATTGGCGACCACGCCGACCGCCGAGATGACGCGATCGACCACGATCTCCTCGATCTTGCCGCCCACTTCCACCTGAACCGCCACGTTGGTGGCCGACTTCTTCAGGCCCTTGACGGTGGCCGAGGTCATGATGCGCATGCCCTGCTTCTCGAACGCCTTGCGGGCGAAGGCGCTGATTTCCTCGTCTTCCACCGGAATGACGCGATCCATCACCTCGACCACGGTGACCTGGGCGCCCAGGGCGTTGAAGAAGCTGGCGAATTCGATGCCGATGGCCCCCGATCCGATAACCAGCAGGCTTTTCGGCATGGTGTCGGGAACCAAGGCTTCCTTGTAGGTCCACACGAAGCGGCCATCGGGCTCGAGGCCGGGCAGCACGCGGGCGCGGCCACCGGTGGCCAGGATGATGTGGGCGGCCGACAGGGTCGCATTGTCCTTGCCGGTGACGGCGACCTTGCCCTTGCCGGCCAGCTTGCCATGACCGTCGAACACGGTGACCTTGTTCTTCTTCAGCAGCCCCTTGACGCCGGCCGCCAACTGGGCCGACACCCCGCGCGACCGCTTCACCACGGCGGCAAGGTCGAAACCGATGCCCTGGGCCGACAGGCCATAGGCGGCGGCATGCTGCATGTTGCGATAGACCTCGGCCGAGCGCAGCAGCGCCTTGGTCGGGATGCAGCCCCAGTTCAGGCAGATGCCGCCCAGATGCTCGCGTTCGACCACGGCGGTCTTCAGGCCCAGCTGGGCGGCGCGGATGGCGGCCACATAGCCACCGGGACCGCCGCCGATGACCACCACGTCGAAGCTGTTCTCGGGCATCTTTCTCTCCACGAAGCTCATTTACACGTTCCCCCTGTCCCGGACGGGGCTCAGGCGCGCGTCCCGGGGAAGAAATAGGTCAGGCGCCCTTCGACCTCGAGGTCGTAGAGTTCGCCTAGGCGCCAGACGTACAGGCCCACCACCTCGCGAAAGGCGCCCAGCAATTGGTAGAAGGCGAAGGTCGGCATGGAAAAGCGCCGGCCCGACTTCTTGTCCCAGGCCTCGGCCTCGTCCAGGTACTTGCGGCAGGCGGCGCGCATGGCGGCCAACAGGTCGCAGGCGGCCGCGTCGTCGGGCAGCAGCAGACGGGTGTCGGCGATCAGCCGGCGCAATTCGCCAATGGCGCGGTAGCACCGTTCCTGCTCTTCGGCCATGACCACATGGCCATTGAACAGCGGGCTGCCTTCAACCATCGACATCAGCCCGGCCAGCGCCTGATGTTCCGCCGCGCTGGGCATGCATGTGGCCGGACTGCCGCCCCCCACGGGCCGGGCAAGTTCACGCACCTTGACGCGCATGGTCGTCACCTTTCCGTCACCGGGCGCCACGCCTGGTCACGATCGAACATCAGGTCGTGATCGGCCACGTAGCTCCACAAAAAGTCGTCGAAATCGCCACCATGGCGGCTGGCGATGAACTGTTCCAGCGCCATAGCCTTGGCGTGGTAAACCGGCATCAGGTCGAAGCCCCAGCCCAAGGCCGCCTTGCGCACCGGCAGCACGGCGCCGTCGCCTTCATCCTCGCCGGCCAGAACCCGGCGCACGGCGAACGCGCCGCCTTCCGCCGCGCCGTGGTATTCGCCCACGGTCAATTCCTCGACCAGCGCATCCAGATAGGGAAACGCGGTAAAGGCCATCAGAAACAGCGCATGGCCCGGCGCGTCGCCGATATCGGCCGGCTGCGGCATGCCGCGATAGCGCGTGACGAAAAAGCGGGTCAGCGGATCGCGGGTGGACAAGGTCTCGCGATCCTCGCCCAGGTAGATGCCGCGCAATTGCTCGCCCCAATTCAGGCATTCGCCGAACAGGGCGGCGCCGGCCTGGGCCATGCGCCCTTCGCGCAGGTTGTCCTTCCATGCCTCGAACGCGTTGCGCACGCCGGGCATGGCGCGGGCGATTTCATCCCGATCCATGGTTCCTTCCTCCCCCTCGTCTCAACCGGCACCGGGCGGCGGGCTTGCGCCCGCCTTGTCTTCGCCTTGATGGCATCCGGCCCATAGGGTCACAGCAGCATGCTGAGCGGGTCCTCGACCAGCTTCTTGAACGCCGCCAGGAACTCGGCCCCCACGGCGCCGTCCACCACGCGGTGATCCACCGACAGGGTGCAGGTCATCACCGTGGCGATGGCGAGCGCGCCATCCTTCACCACCGGGCGCTGTTCGCCGGCGCCGACCGCCAGGATGCAGCCCTGCGGCGGATTGATGATGGCGGCGAACTCGCGGATGCCGTACATGCCCAGGTTCGAGATGGTGAAGCCGCCGCCCTGGAATTCCTCGGGCTTCAGCTTGCCGTCGCGCGCCTTGCCGGCCAGCTCCTTCATCTCGTTGGAAATGGCGGCCAGACCCTTGTGGTCGGCATGGTGGACGATGGGGGTGATCAGACCGTTGGGGGTCGCCACCGCCACCGAGATGTCGACGTCGGTGTACCGCTTGATCGCCTCTTCACCCCACGAGGCGTTGGCGGCCGGAACCTTCTTCAGGGCCAGGGCCACGGCGCGGATGATGAAGTCGTTGACCGACAGCTTGTAGGCATCCGACCGGGAATTCAGATCGGCGCGCACCTTCAACAGCGCATCCACCTCGCAATCAATGGTGAGGTAGAAATGCGGCACCGTCTGCTTGGCTTCGGTCAGGCGCTTGGCGATGACCTTGCGGATCGAGGTGTTGGGGATTTCCTCGTAAGCCGGCTCGAACGGGCTGGCGACGGCGGGCGCCGGGGCGGCCTTGGCCGCCGGGGCAGCGGCGGGAGCGACTGTGGCTGCGGCGGGAGCCGCCTTGACACCGCTCTTCACCGCCTGGTCCACGTCGGCCTTGACCACCCGGCCATGGGGACCCGAGCCCTTGACCGCCTTGAGGTCAAGCCCGGCCTGTGCGGCCAGGCGCTTGGCCAGCGGGCTGGCGAAGACGCGCTCGCCGTGAGCGACCGGGGCCGGCGCGGCCACGGGGGCGGGGGCCGAAGACGGGGCGGACGCAGCAGGAGCAGCGGCGGCGGGCGCCGCCTTGGCGCCGACCGACGCCAGCGCCGAGGCATCCTCGCCCTCTTCCAGCAGAATGGCGATCAGATCGTTGACCTTCACGCCCGAGGTGCCGCCGGGCACGACGATCTTGCCGATGGTACCCTCGTCCACCGCCTCGAATTCCATGGTGGCCTTGTCGGTTTCGATCTCGGCGATGACGTCGCCGGATTTCACCGTGTCACCCTCGTTCTTCAGCCAGCGGGCCAGGGTGCCCTCGCTCATGGTCGGCGAGAGCGCCGGCATCAAAATCTCGATGGGCATGACGCTCTCCCCTTACTTCTTGTAGCAGACCTTGCGGGCGGCGTCGGCGACGCTGTCCGCGCCCGGCAGGGCCAGGCGTTCCAGGTTGGCGGCATAGGGCATGGGCACGTCCAGGCCGGCCACGCGCGCCACCGGCGCATCCAGCCAGTCGAAGGCGTTTTCCATGATCACCGCGGCGATTTCGGCGCCGATGCCGGCATAGGCCCAGCCTTCCTCGACGGTGACGATGCGGTTGGTCTTGCGCACCGAGGCGACGATGGTGTCCACGTCCAGCGGACGCAGCGAGCGCAGGTTGATCACCTCGGCGGAAACGCCTTCGGCTTCCAGCTTGGCGGCGGCATCCAGCGCCACGCCCACCATGCGGGAATAGGCGACGATGGTGACGTGCTCGCCGGCACGCTCGATCTTGGCCTTGCCCAGCGGCACCACGAAGTCCGGATCGTCCGGCACGTCGAAGCTTTGGCCGTACAGGATTTCGTTTTCCAGCACCACCACCGGATTGGGATCGCGGATGGCGGCCTTCATCAGGCCCTTGGCATCGGCGGCGGACCACGGCGCCACCACCTTGAGGCCGGGGCAATGGGCGTACCACGACGCGAAGTCCTGGCTGTGCTGGGCGGCGACGCGGGCGGCGGCGCCGTTGGGGCCGCGGAACACGATCGGACACGGCTGCTGCCCGCCCGACATGTACAGCGTCTTGGCCGCCGAATTGATGATGTGGTCGATGGCCTGCATCGAGAAGTTCATGGTCATGAACTCGACGATGGGCTTGAGGCCCGCGAAGGCGGCGCCCACGGCCATGCCGGCGAAGCCCATTTCGGTGATGGGGGTGTCGATGATGCGGGTGGGGCCGAATTCGTCGAGCAGACCCTGCGACACCTTATAGGCGCCCTGGTACTGCCCCACTTCCTCGCCCATCAGGAACACGTCGTGGTCGCGGCGCATTTCCTCGGCCATGGCGTCGCGCAGGGCCTCGCGCACGGTCTGGCGGGTATAAGAGGCGTAGACCTTCTCTTCCGGCGCCGGCTTGCACGGGCCGGGGGCGCAGACGGCGGCGACGGTGCCGGGCTGGTCGTGACGCACCGGCTGGGTGCTGACCGGCTGTTCCATCACCTTGGACAGC
This sequence comes from Magnetospirillum sp., assembly GCA_035298685.1. Classification (GTDB taxonomy): domain Bacteria; phylum Pseudomonadota; class Alphaproteobacteria; order Rhodospirillales; family Magnetospirillaceae; genus Magnetospirillum. The sequence goes on from DATGXU010000012.1 coordinate 9,680, forward strand.
GCCGACGAATCCTCGCCCTCTTCCAGCATGATGGCGATGGGGGTGTTCACCGCCACGCCTTCGGTGCCGCCCTGGATCAGGATCTTGCCCAGGGTGCCTTCCTCGACGGCTTCCATTTCCATGGTGGCCTTGTCGGTTTCGATCTCGGCCAGCACGTCGCCGGACTTGACCGCATCACCTTCGTTCTTCAACCAGCGGGCCAGCTTGCCCTCGGTCATGGTCGGCGACAGCGCCGGCATCAATACTTCGATCGCCATCGTCAGCTCCTTAAGCGTCGATCAACACGTCGGTCCACAGCTCGGCCGGATCCGGCTCGGGGCTGGACTGGGCGAACTCGGCGGCTTCGGTGACGATGGTCTTGACCTCGCGGTCGATGTCCTTCAGCGCCGCCTCGTCCACCGCGCCCAGCTCCAGCAGCTTGGCCTTCAGGGTGTCGATGGGATCATGCTGCTCGCGCATGCGGCTGACTTCCTCCTTGGTCCGGTACTTGGCCGGATCGGACATGGAATGGCCGCGATAGCGATAGGTCTTCATTTCCAGGATATAGGGGCCGTTGCCGGAACGGGCGTGGTCAAGCGCCCGGGCCGCCGCCTCGTTCACCTCGACCACGCTCATGCCGTTGACCGCCTCGCCGGGAATGCCGTAGGCGGCGCCGCGCTTGCACAGCTCGGTGCCGGCCGAGGCGCGCTCGATCGAGGTGCCCATGGCGTACTTGTTGTTCTCGATCACGTACACGACCGGCAGCTTCCACAGCGCCGCCATGTTGAAGCTTTCGTACACCTGGCCCTGGTTGACCGCGCCGTCGCCCAGGTAGACGTGACAGACGCCGCCGTCCTTGGTGTACTGGTGCGCCAGCGCGAGGCCGGTGCCGATGGGCACCTGGGCGCCGACGATGCCGTGGCCGCCATAGAAACGCTTCTCGCGGCTGAACATGTGCATCGAGCCGCCCTTGCCCCGGGAATACCCGCCGCTGCGGCCGGTCAGCTCGGCCATGACACCCTTGGCATCCATGCCGCAGGCCAGCATCTGGCCGTGATCGCGATAGGACGTGATCACCGAATCGGTTTCACCGGCGGCGGATTGCATGCCCACCACCACGGCTTCCTGGCCGATATAGAGGTGGCAGAAGCCACCGATCAGACCCATGCCGTAAAGCTGGCCCGCCTTTTCCTCGAAACGGCGGATCAGCAGCATGTCGCGGTACCATTGGACCAACTGAGCCTGGCTCGGCTCGCCTCCCTTGGACCTGCGCTTGGGCGTCGTCGCCATGGTTCCTCCCAGGGCTTGAATGTTGCTTTCGACAGATAGGTAAATGACCCTACCCTTTTTTGCAAGCACCTTCGCACGGACAAATGCTTGTTTTGCAATGCAATATGGGCGTTTAACTTGATTGTGGTTAAATGGCACCCGGCCCGTCCGTTGGGGTGGGACATGATGGACCACCCCCAATCCGCCGTCCATCAGACCCAGGTCATAACCGCACCCTCCTCCCGCCTATATCGGAATGGGAAGCACAAAAGGGAAGACGGCGCGCCCGCAGGGCGGGCACGCGGCAATGGGTCAGTGAGCAGAGATGGGGGCGAGCGATAAAAAAGGTTCGTCGCGGAATTCCGGGGAGGCGCCCCCATTGCCGTCCCGAACGCCGTCATGCCCGCGCTTGACGCGGGCATCCACGTGCTGACGCCTAAGTCGTTGTTACCAATGACGTTTTCGCGGAAGCACGTGGATCGCCGGGTCAAGCCCACTGTTGGCCGGTTAAAGAAGACTTGTCATCCTGAGAGAGCATCGCAAGCGAAGGGGCTCTGCCTGATATGCCCCCTCACAGCGGGCACACAGTGCCAGGATGACTATCTTTGAACCACAGAGGCACAGAGACACAGAGGAAAAATAAAGGAGAAAATTATTTCTCCCTTTTTTCCCTTCTCTGTGTCTCTGTGCCTCTGTGGTCATTCAAATTGCGTCCCGGCAGCACGATATCGGCCGCAAACGCTTACTCGCAGACGCTTCCCGAACGACCCGCAGAAACTTGACCGGACAGCAGTGGGCCAAGCCCGGCGATGACGCGGAAGGCAAGTTCCCCGGAATTCCGCGATGAACCATAAAAAAAGGCGACCTGTGGCCGCCTGCTGCTGCATCAGTGGTGCTGTTGCTCGAACACCACCACCTCGTCTTCGCGCCCCATGTTCAGCATGACGCGCGCCCGTTCTTCCAGCATATCAGGGTCCAGGTGATCGGGACGCAACAGCAGCACGCGATGTTCCAGCGCCTGCCGGTCGGTGGTGACCTTGGCCAGTTGCAGTTCGGCTTCAAGGATCTCGTTCTTCATGCGAACCCAGGCCAGCACACCGCGATCGCCTTCCACCGTGTGGTAGGCGAAATAGGCCACGGCACCGACCCCGATCAGCGGACCGACAACATGGCGGAGGCGTCTGGCGATTTCCTGCAACATGGGCGGGATGGAATCACTTCGAATTCTTAAGGTCAACAAGTCTTGAACGGAACGTATCGTTTCCATGACGGAATGCCGTTTCCGTGTGGCAGAAATGACTCAGTTCACCGCGCAAATCCAGGCTTTTCTTGTGCTACGCACAGTATTCGCCCATTGGCATACGAATAAAAATAGAACAATTTTATCTACAGATTTGCTTGAACGAGCACCCCATCACCTTCTTGTCGACACAACTTGTCACAACCACAATATATTGTGTTTACAAACAAAACGGCCGGGGCACAGGGCCCCGGCCGTCCGCAACGCAAATCCCCGAGGCGATTTAACGCTTCAGGATGGTCTTGCCGGCATAGCGCGCGGCCGAGCCCAGCTCTTCCTCGATGCGGATCAGCTGGTTGTACTTGGCCAGACGATCGGAACGCGACAGCGAGCCGGTCTTGATCTGGCCGCAATTGGTGGCGACGGCCAGATCGGCGATGGTCGAGTCCTCGGTTTCGCCCGAGCGGTGCGACAGCACGGCGGTGTAGCCCGACTTGTGGGCCAGATCGACGGCTTCCAGGGTCTCGGACAGCGAGCCGATCTGGTTGACCTTGACCAGGATCGAGTTGGCCAGGCCCTTCTCGATGCCCATGGCCAGACGCGCCGGGTTGGTCACGAACAGGTCGTCACCCACCAGCTGGCACTTGGCGCCCAGTTCCTCGGTCAGGTATTCCCAGCCCTCGAAATCGTCCTCGGCGCAGCCGTCTTCGATCGAGATGATGGGATAGCTCTTGGCCAGCTTGGCCAGGTACTTGACCATGGCCTTGGGGTCGAGCGACTTCTTGGCGCCGACCATCTCGTACTTGCCGTTCTTGAAGAACTCGGTCGAGGCGACGTCGAGGCCCAGGAAGATTTCCTCGCCCACCTTGTAACCGGCCTTGTCGATGGCCTGAACGATGAAGTCCAGGGCCTGCTCGGCGCTCTTCAGGTTGGGGGCGAAGCCGCCTTCGTCACCGACGTTGGTGTTGTGGCCGGCGTCCTTCAGCTGCTTCTTCAGCGCCTGGAACACCTCGGAACCGGCGCGGATGGCGTCGGCGCAGGTGGGGGCGCCAACCGGCAGGATCATGAATTCCTGGATGTCGATGGGGTTGTCGGCATGGGCGCCGCCGTTGATGATATTCATCATCGGCACCGGCAGCACCGAAGCGAAGGCGCCGCCCACATAACGGTACAGCGGCAGGCCGGCTTCCTCGGCGGCGGCCTTGGCCACGGCCAGCGACACGCCCAGGATGGCGTTGGCGCCCAGGCGCGCCTTGTTCGGGGTGCCGTCCAGATCGATCATGGTCTTGTCGAGAACCACCTGGTCCTCGGCATCCATGCCCGACAGGGCATCGTAAATCTCGCCGTTGACGCTTTCGACCGCCTTGAGCACCCCCTTGCCGCCATAGCGCTTCTTGTCGCCGTCACGCAGCTCGACGGCCTCGTGGGCGCCGGTCGAGGCACCCGACGGAACGGCGGCACGGCCCATGACGCCGCTTTCCAGAACCACGTCGACTTCGACAGTGGGGTTGCCGCGCGAGTCGAGAATTTCGCGGGCGTGAATATCGATGATCGCGGACATTGCAGTCTCTCCAAACTTCTGACGGTTGGATCAATCAATGGTCAAAGGATGGGCCTTGGCGACCCGGTCGAACGCCTGCAGCGAGGCGATCAGATCGGGCATGTCGGCCAGCCGGATCATGTTCGGCCCGTCGGAGGGCGCATGATCGGGATCGGGATGGGTTTCGATGAAGACGCCGGCAATGCCGGTGGACACGGCGGCACGGGCGAGAACGGGCGCGAAGCGACGGTCGCCGCCCGAGCTTTGCCCCTGCCCGCCCGGGCTTTGCACGGCGTGGGTGGCGTCCATGACGACCGGATAGCCGGTGCGCGCCATGATCGGCAGCGCCCGCATGTCGGCCACCAGATCGCCATAGCCGAAGCTGGCGCCGCGCTCGGTCAGCAGGATGCGGGAATTGCCCGTGCTTTCAACCTTGGCCGCCACGTTGGCCATCTGGTTGGGGGCCAGGAACTGCCCCTTCTTCACGTTGATCACCGCGCCGGTGCGGCCGGCGGCAACCAGAAGATCGGTCTGGCGGCACAGGAAGGCCGGAATCTGCAGCACGTCCACCACCTTGGCGACGATGCCGCATTGCTCTTCCGTGTGGACGTCGGTCAGCACCGGCAGCCCCAGGCTGTCGCGGATTTCCGCAAAAATGGAAAGCGAGGTGCGATTCGCTTTGTCGAACGAAGATTTGTAGATCAGACCGATATTGGCCCGCTCGGCCATTTCCTTCAGCGCGCCGGCGCATTCCAGCGCGTGGGCACGGCTTTCCATCTGGCAGGGGCCAGCGATCAGCACCAGCGGCAGGTCATTGCCGAAAATGACCTGCCGGGTGGCGTCGGGACCGACGGCGACGTGCTTGACCATGATCACACCAGACGCGATTGCCGCACCGCCGCGGCGATGAAGCTGGTGAACAGCGGATGCGGATCGAACGGCTTGGACTTCAGCTCGGGGTGGAACTGCACGCCGATGAACCACGGATGATCGGGGAATTCGACGATCTCGGGCAGCACGCCGTCGGGCGACAGGCCCGAGAACGACAGGCCCGACTTCTCCAGCACCGGCCGATAGTCCATGTTCACCTCGTAGCGGTGACGATGGCGCTCGCTGATGACGTCGGAACCATAGATCTCGCGCACGCGCGAACCGGGCTTCAGGTGGCAGTCATAGGCGCCCAGACGCAAGGTGCCGCCCATGTCGCCGCTGGCATTGCGCTTTTCCAGCGCATTGCCCTTCAGCCACTCGGTCATCAGGCCGACCACCGGCTCGTCGCACGGGCCGAACTCGGTCGAGCTGGCGCCGGGCAGATCGGCCAGGTTGCGGGCGGCTTCGATCACCGCCATCTGCATGCCGAAACAGATGCCGAAATAGGGAACCTTGCGCTCGCGGGCGAACTTCACCGCCTCGATCTTGCCCGAGGCGCCGCGTTCGCCGAAGCCGCCGGGCACCAGGATGCCGTGGCAGGGTTCCAGATACTGGACCACGTCCTCGCGCTCAAAGATCTGGCTGTCGATCCAGTTCAGGCGAACCTTGACGTTGTTGGCGATGCCGCCATGGGTCAGCGCCTCGGCCAGCGACTTATAGCTGTCCAGCAGGCTGGTGTACTTGCCGACCACGGCGATGGTGACCTCGCCTTCCGGCTGGCGCACGCGCTCGACGATGTTGGTCCAGCGGTCCAGCTTGGGCTCGGCCGAGTCGATGTGGAAATGGCGGCAGACCTCCGCGTCCAGGCCCTGCTCGTGGTACGAGATCGGCACCTGATAGATGGTGTCGACGTCCAGCGCCGGGATCACCGCCTGATTGCGCACGTTGCAGAACAGCGCGATCTTCTTGCGCTCACCCTCGGGGATGTCGCGGTCCGAGCGGCACATCAGCAGATCGGGCTGGATGCCGACACTCAGCAATTCCTTGACGGAATGCTGGGTGGGCTTGGTCTTCAGCTCGCCCGCCGAGGGGATGTAGGGCAGCAGGGTCAGATGGATGAACATGGTGCGCTCGCGCCCCAGTTCGTTGCCCAGCTGACGAATGGCCTCGAGGAACGGCAGCGATTCGATGTCGCCGACCGTGCCGCCGATCTCGCACAGGACGAAATCCTCGTCGGTGACGTCCGACTTGATGAAGTCCTTGATGGCGTTGGTGACGTGCGGAATGACCTGCACGGTGGCGCCCAGATAGTCGCCCCGCCGCTCGCGCGCGATCACGTCGGAATAGATTCGCCCGGTGGTGATGTTGTCGCTTTTGCGCGACGCCACGCCGGTGAACCGTTCGTAGTGGCCGAGATCCAGGTCGGTCTCGGCACCGTCGTCGGTGACGTACACCTCGCCGTGCTGATACGGGCTCATGGTGCCCGGATCGACGTTGAGATAGGGGTCGAGCTTGCGCAGCCGCACCTTGAATCCGCGCGCCTGCAGGCACGCACCCAGGGCGGCCGAGGCCAACCCCTTGCCCAAAGACGAAACCACACCGCCGGTGATGAATATGAAACGCGTCATTGGCCCCTTGCTTTCAAGGTTCTGGCTTACCCACGCGAAACGCACCGGCCGCCTAGGTAAAGCGGCCGGGCGATCCCTGGTGCTCCGTCGCGCTTGTTAGCGCGCCAGCGGAGCGACCGGCTCGGCCGGAGCCGCGGGGGCCTGGGAAGGCTTCGCGGGAGCGGTGGCCGGCACCGTGTCGAAAGGCGACGAGCCGCTCGACCGGTTGTTGGCAATAATGGCCAAGGCCAGGCTGGTGACGAAGAAGCTCGTCGCCAGGATGGCGGTGGTCCGGGTCAGAAGGTTGCCCGCCTGACGACCGGTCATCAGACCGCCGCCACCGCCACCGCCGATTCCCAGCGCGCCGCCCTCGGACCGCTGCAGCAGAATGACGCCGACCAGCGCGATGGCGAGGAGCAGGTGGATGACGAGGATGATCGGAAAGACGTCCATGGGCACACCAACGACAAAATAGGATAGCCCGATGCCCGACGCTGTCGTCGCCGTCGGGCACCGGAAATGTTCGACGCGTTTTTTAGACCCGCGCGCCGAGGAAGGCTAGTGCAAAGTTCCAGCCCACCCCCAACAGATTGGGTTGACATCGGCCCGTTGCCGCCCTGCGGGCGCGGGGCCGAGGTCATCCGCCAGGCCTGTTCAGGCGCAGCTTTTGGCGATCGCCCAGAAATCCTCGACCTTGAGGGCGGCGCCGCCGATCAGGCCGCCGTCCACGTCGGCCAGGGCCAGCAACTGCACGGCGTTGTCGGGCTTCATGGAACCGCCGTAGAGAATGCGCACCTTCGCCGCTTCCTCGGCGCCGACGATGTTGGCCAGCTCCGCGCGGATGGCGGCATGTACTTCCTGCGCCTGCTCGGGCGTGGCGACCCGGCCGGTGCCGATGGCCCACACCGGCTCGTAGGCGATCACCGTGTTGTCGGCAGTGCCGCCGGCCGGCCACGAGCCCTTCAACTGGCTCTTGTTGACGTCCAGGGTCTGGCCGGCGTCGCGCTGGGCCAGGGTCTCGCCGATGCAGACGATGGCCTTGAGGCCGGCGGCATGGGCGGCCTCGGCCTTGGCCTTGACCTGAGCGTCGGTCTCGCCGTGGTCGGTGCGGCGTTCCGAATGCCCCAGGATCACATAGGTGGCACCGGCATCCTTGAGCATGACCGGCGAGGTGTCGCCGGTATGGGCGCCGGAAACCTTGGCATGGCAGTCCTGGCCGCCGACGGCCAGGCCCGAACCGGCGACCGCGTCGGCCACCGCCGCCACCAGCAGGAAGGGCGGGCAAACCAGCAGGTCGCAATTCACGTTCGGCTCGGCCTTCAGCTTTTCGGCTACGCCCTTGGCCAGGGCCAGCCCGTCGGCCTTGAGCCCGTTCATCTTCCAATTGCCGGCGATCAGCGGACGTCTGCTCATGCTCATTCCTCCCGCATACGATATGACAAGGGGCGCATATAACACCGCCCCACCCCTTTCGTCGCGCAGAAAAAGGACGCGCCGGCCGACGGCGGCGGAAATGGCGGATTCTCAGTTGCGGGGGTCAAGACCCCTCCTTATTATGCCCCGACTTCCTCATGCCCCGATTTCGCGCTTGCCGCGCCCGGGGCGCCGAACCCCTTTTTCCTCACGATCAGCCGGAAAACATGCTCGACACCTTCCGCAACGCCTCGAAGAGCTGGTTCGTCAAGCTCCTGTTCGCCCTGTTGGTCCTCAGCTTCCTTGCCTGGGGCGTGGGCGACGTGATCCGCGGCGGCCTGTTCGGCCACGGTCCGGCCATCGAGGTCGGCAGCGTCCAGGTCACCGCCGCCGAGGTCAACGTCGAATTCAAGCGCGAAGTCGACCGCATGAACCCGGTGTTCGGCGGCAAGCTGACCGCCGAGGACGCCCGCAAGCTGGGCTTCATGGATCGCGCCATCGAGAACATCGTCACCCGCGTGCTGATCGAGGAAGCCAGCCGCCGCCTGGGCCTGGCCGCGTCCGACGACAACGTGGTCGCGCGCATCGCCGCCGATCCCAGCTTCCGCAACGACAAGGGCGAATTCGACCGCCGTCTGTTCGGCGCGGTGTTGCAGCGCGCCAACCTCAGCGAAAAGGAATTCCTGCGTCGCGAGCGCGCCAACATCGTGCGCACCCAATTGGCCGAGGGCCTGTCGGGTGGCATCGCGGCGCCCAAGGATCTGGTCGCTCCGCTCACCCGCTATCGCGAGGAACGCCGCGTGGCCGAGGCAATCGTGCTGCGCGACGATTCGCTGCCGCTGCCGCCAGCGCCCGACGCCGGCCAGCTCGAGGCCTATTACAAGGCCAACGCCCAACGCTTCATGGCGCCGGAATTCCGCGCCCTGACCGTGCTGGTCATCAAGTCCGCCGCCGTCGCCGCCAAGGTCGAGGTGACGCCGGAAATGGTCGAGGACGCCTACAACACCCGGCTTGACGAGTTCCAGCCGGCCGGCCGCGTGCTGATGTCGCAGATCGTGCTGACCGACAAGGCCCAGGCCGACAAGGCCGCCGCCTTGGTCAAGGCCGGCAAGGACCTGAACGCCATCGCCAAGGAATTGGGCGCCAAGGTCGTCGATCTGGGTTCGGTGGACCGCAGCGATCTGCCCGAGGAACTGGCCAACGCCGTGTTCGCCGCCGCGCCCGGGGCCACCACCGAGCCGGTCAAGACCCCGCTGGGCTGGCACGTCGCCCAGACCCGCGTGCGCCCGGTGGCCGAGGTCAAGAAGCAGATCGAGGCGGAACTGCGCGCCGAAAAGACCAACGAGCGCATGAACGAACTCAACACCCAGATCGAAGACGCCCTGGGCGCCAGCACTCCGCTGGAAGAGGTCGCCGCCCGCTTCGACCTGCGCATCGCCAAGCTTCCCGCCATCGACGCACACGGCAAGAACCCGGCCGGCAAGCCGGTAGCCGACCTGCCCAAGGGCGACAGCTTCCTGGACGTGGCCTTCCACACCGACCAGGGAACCGAAAGCCAGCTGACCGAGGCCAACGGCGACGGCTTCTTCATCGTCCGGGTGGATTCGGTCACGCCCCCGCAGCCCCGTCCGCTGCTGGAGGTCAAGAACGAGGTGGTGTCCGCCTGGCAGACCGAACGCCGTCACGAGATGGCCAAGGAACGCGCCGGCAAGATCGCCGAAGGTCTGCAGGCCGGCAAGGCCGCGGCCGAGCTGGCCCAGTCGCTGGGGGGCAAGGCCCAGACCAGCAAGCCGTTCACCCGCGAAGGCGGCGAAGACGCTTCGCTGCCGCCCGGCCTGGTGTCGGACCTGTTCAAGGCCAACGTCGGCGGCGTCGCTTCCGCCGCCGCCCAGGGGGGCTGGGTGGTCGGCCGCCTTGCCAAGATCGTTCCCTTCGATCCGGCGCAGCAGCCCCAGGTCACCGAGACCGCCAGCCGCCAGCTCACCCAGACGCTGGGCGGCGATCTCATCGACCAGTATCTCGCCGCCCTGAACGCCTCGGTGGGCGTCAAGGTCGATCGCAGCCAGCTTTCCCGCGAAGAATAGCCATGACCAGCGCCCTTGAGTTCGAAACCTTCCGCGCCCGCTATGAAGCTGGGGAACCTCAGGTCGTCTGGCGCATCCTGGTCGCCGATCTGGAAACCCCGGTTTCGGCGTTCATGAAGCTGGCCAACGGCCAGTCGCACACCTTCCTGCTGGAATCGGTGGAAGGCGGCGCCGTGCGCGGCCGCTATTCGGTGCTGGGCATGAAGCCCGACCTGATCTGGAAGTGTCAGGGCGACAAGGCGTGGATCAACCGCGACGCCCGCACCCGCCCCGACGACTTCGCCCCCTGCCCGGTGGCCGAGGAGGCCGGCACGCTGGCGTCGCTGCGGTCGCTGGTGGCGGAAAGCCGGATCGACATTCCGCCGCATCTGCCGCCCATGTCGGCCGGCCTGATCGGCTATCTCAGCTATGACATGGTGCGGCTGGCCGAGCGCCTGCCCGACACCAATCCCGACGTCATCGGCGTGCCAGACGGCATCTTCATGCGCCCGACCGTCATGGCCATGTTCGACAACGTCAACGGCACCCTGACCGCCGTGGTGCCGGTGTGGCCGCGAGCCGGAATCGACGCCCGCGCCGCCTTTGACCTGGCGCACGAGCGGCTGGAGCACGTGGTCGAGGCGCTGGAGCGCCCGCTGCCCCATGCCAGCGACTTCATCGACCGCGCCGGCCACGCCCCCAATCCGGTGCCGGCCATGAGCCGCGAGGAATACTGCGCCAAGGTCCTGAAGGCGAAGGAATACATCACCGCCGGCGACATCTTCCAGGTGGTGCTGTCGCAGCGCCTGAAGGTGCCGTTCAAGCTGCCGCCGTTCTCGCTGTATCGCGCGTTGCGGCGCATGAACCCCAGCCCGTTCCTGTTCTTCCTGAACTTCGGCGACTTCCAGCTGGTCGGTTCCAGCCCGGAAATCCTGGTGCGCCTGCGTGACGACACCGTCACCATCCGCCCCATCGCCGGCACCCGCCGCCGTGGCCTGACCGCCGCCGAGGACGAGGAACTGGCCGCCGACCTGCTGGCCGATCCCAAGGAACTGGCCGAGCATCTGATGCTGCTGGACCTGGGCCGCAACGACGTCGGCCGCGTGGCCGAGATCGGTTCGGTCAAGGTGACCAAGAAGATGATCGTGGAGTACTACAGCCACGTCATGCACATCGTTTCCAACGTGGAAGGCCGCATCCGCAAGGATTGCGACGCCATGGAGGCGCTGATGGCCGGCTTCCCCGCCGGCACCACCTCGGGCGCCCCCAAGATCCGCGCCATGGAAATCATCGACGAACTGGAGCCCGAGCGCCGCAGCTTCTATGCCGGGTCCATCGGCTATTTCGCCGGCAACGGCAACATGGACACCTGCATCGCGCTGCGCACCACCCTGATCAAGGATGGCACCATGTATGTGCAGGCGGGCGCCGGCATCGTCGCCGACTCGGACCCCGACAAGGAACACGAGGAATGCATGAACAAGGCCCGCGCCCTGGTGCGCGCCGCCGAGGAAGCCATCAACTACACCCAGTCGAACCGCTGACCATCGCGGTTTCGGCAAAGAATAAGGCCGGCAGGGTCGCCCCTGCCGGCCTTTTCGTTTCCCTGCCTTAACGGCTGGCGTCGTATTCGGCGTGGTAGCCGACGATGCGCTCGACCTCGTTCTTCGAACCCAGGATCACCGGCACGCGCTGGTGCAGGCCGGTGGGCTCGACCTCCATCAGGCGCTGACGGCCGGTGGACGCCACGCCGCCCGCCTGTTCGACGATGAACGACATCGGATTGGCTTCGTACATCAGGCGCAGCTTGCCGCCCTTCTTCATGTTCTCGGCGTCGGCCGGGTACAGGAAGACGCCGCCGCGCACCAGAATGCGATGCACTTCCGCCACCATCGAGGCGACCCAGCGCATGTTGAAATCCTTGCCGCGCGGGCCTTCCTTGCCGGCGTTGCATTCTTCCACGTAACGCTTCACCGGCTCTTCCCAATGGCGGGCGCGCGAGCCGTTGATGGCGTATTCCTTGGTGTCCGCCGGGATGGTCATGTTCGGATGGGTCAGGAAGAACATGCCGACGTCACGGTCGAGGGTAAAGCCGTTGACGCCGTTGCCGGTGGTCAGCACCAGCATGGTGGACGAACCGTAGAGCGCATAGCCGGCGGCCACCTGCTGGACGCCCGGCTGCAGAAAGGCATCCTGGCTGCTGGGGTCCACGCCATCGGGCACGCGCAGGATCGAGAAGATCGAGCCGACCGAGATGTTGACGTCGATGTTGCTGGAGCCGTCCAGCGGATCGAACAGCAGCAGATAGCGGCCCTCGGCGGTGCCGGTGACGGCGTGCACCTCTTCCAGTTCTTCCGACGCCATGGCGGCGTACGAGCCACCCAGCGAGTTCATGTGCAGGAAGATGTCGTTGGCCAGAACGTCCAGCTTCTTCTGCTCTTCACCTTGCACGTTCTCGGACCCGGCAATGCCCAGATTGCCGACCAGGGCACCGCGATTGACCTCGTGCGACACCATCTTGCAGGCGGTCAGGATGTCGTTCATCAGCGAGGTGAACACGCCCGAGGACTTCAGTCGCCGCTGCTCCTGCAGCAGGAAATGGGACAGCGTGATCCGCTTGTAGGGCATGGTCTCCCCCTCATGTGACTGGTGTTGGTCTTGTGGCGCGCAGGTCCCACCCGCGCGGGCTGCTCACTCCTACCCCAGCCATCGGGTGGATGCAATCCGGTCGCGCGCGCTGCTGCATGGAAATCGCCGCACTTGACGGCGGTTATCGCCAGGGTAAGCACGTTTGGCTACACTCCGCCTCCGTTTGCCCCCAGGAGGAACCATGTTCGACCCCATGAGCCCCGCCGATCTGGCCCGCGTTTCCCAGCTCGAGGCGGTGTTCACCCGCATCGGCGACGAGCGCATGAAGGAGATCGGCCTTTACAACCACGCCCTCAAGGTCGAGGCGGTGGGCTTCCGCCGTTGGGAGAACTGGCTGGCCGGCATCCTGGTGACGCCGTGGTTCATGAATTTCATCATGCTGCCCACCGCCGACGGCCAGATCACCGGCGAGGTGGGCACCAAGACCCATTTCGACATGCCGCGCGGCGACATCATCTTCACCATCGGCGAGGTCGAGGAGGTCGGCCTTTACCTGTCGTCCTCGCTGTATTCGCCCATGGACCGCTTCGACGTGCAGGCGGTGGCGGTGACCACGGCCTGGGCAGCGGTGGACAAGTATTTCAAGGTCCCCGAGGCAGAGGAACCCACCCCCTGTAACGAGCGCCTGTAAACCGGGAACGCCCGGGCCGTCCAAGCGTTGCCAGTTCATATCCACTGGAGGCGCGGATGGACGACATTACGGTGATGGTTTCGGGCGCGTCGGCGGGCGTGGGGCGGGCGGTGGCGCGGGCTTTCGGGCGCCGCCGCTGCCGGGTCGGCCTGATCGCCCGCGACCCCAAGCGGCTGGCGCAGACCGCCGCCGAGATCGAAGCCCTGGGCGGCCAAGCCCTGGCGCTGCCGCTGGATGTGGCCGATGCCGATCAGGTCGAAGCGGCGGCCCAGCGCCTGGAAGACACTTTCGGTCCCATGGACGCCTGGATCAACTCGGCCATGGTCACCACCTATGCGCCGGTCCATCGCATGAAGCCGGACGAATTCGCCCGCGTCACCCAGGTGACCTATCTGGGCACGGTTCACGGCACCCTGGCGGCGCTGAAGCGCATGCGGCCGCGCAATTTCGGCCGCATCGTGCAGGTGGGCTCGGCGCTGTCCTATCGCGCCATCCCGCTGCAATCGGCGTATTGCGCCGCCAAATTCGCCGTGCGCGGCTTCACCGACGCCCTGAGGACCGAGTTGATCCACGACGGCGTTCGCGGCGTGCGGCTGACCATGGTGCACCTGCCGGCGGTGAACACGCCGCAATTCGACTGGGCGCGCAACCACATGGCCCGCCGCCCGCAACCGGTGCCGCCGATCTTTCAGCCCGAACCCATCGCCGAAGCCATCGTCCGCGCCACCCAATCATGCCCGCGCGAGTTATGGGTGGGCTGGCCGACCATCAAGGCCATCGTCGGCACCATGGCGGCCCCAGCCTACGCCGATCGCAGAGCCGCCGACGCGTGGGAGGGCGAGCTGGACGTGGATGCGGAACCCCGGCTGGCGGACAATCTGTTCGCCCCCGTGGATGGCGCCTGGGCCGCCCACGGCCGTTTCGACGACCAATCCCGCCGCCGGGTTCACGCCATATCCGAGGGCGCCGTCAGAACCGCCGCCGTCGCCGCCGTCGCCGGATTGGCGCTGGGGCTTGGCGCGGCGGCTTGGCGTGGAACGCGGGGCAAGCGCCGTCTGTTGAGAAATCAGCAGCACAACAGGAGGCACACCATGGCCGACACCCGAGAAATCATGCTGGACTGGCTGCGCGACGCCCATGCCATGGAGCGCGCGTCCATCGACAACCTGAAACGCCAGGTGGACCACCTGGAGCACTATCCCGACATCCGCGCCAAGTTCCAGCAACAACTGGAACTGACCAAGGTGCAGGAAGACCGCATCGACAAGGCGCTGGAAACCATGGGCGCCGACAAGTCGTCCATCAAGGACGCCATCACCCGCTTCGCCGGACAGGCCCAGGCGCTGTTGGCCGGCAGTTCCGCCGACGAGGTGGTGAAGCAGGCCACCACCACGCTGGCCTATGAAGAATGGGAAATCGCCAATTTCCGCGCCCTGGCCGCCGCCGCCCAGCACGAAGGCGAGGTGTCGATGGCATCCATGTTCGAGCAGATGGCTGAGGAAAAGGAAGAGATGGCCGACTGGCTGGCCGACGCCATCCCCGACATCACCCGCCGCTACCTGTCGCTGCGCGCCGGCGGCGCCGACGTGGGCATGGCGAAAAGCTGAATCCGGCAAAGTGCCCTCTCCCCGGCGGGAGAGGGCATTCCGTCAGCGGTAATCGTCGGCCGTCCGCGTGACCGGCACCACGCCCTGGGCCATGGGCCTTACGCTATCCTCGCCCTCGTATTGGGCAATCACGCGGCAATCCTCGCACATCTTGATCAGCTCCAGGCGCCCGGTACCGGCGAACATGGAATGGCCGGACAGGCGCTCGACCATGCGCTCGATGGACGATTTGGTGCCGAAGGGTTTTCCGCACCGGGTGCAGCACCACGGCTCCTCTTCCTTCAACACTTGACGCGCATGGGCGGCGTCGGTGAACGACAGGCGCGGCACCAGCGTGATGGCCTTTTCCGGACAGGTGGCGCGGCACAGACCGCACTGAACGCAATTGGCCTCGACGAAACCCAGCGACGGCTTGTCGGCGTGGCCCGACAAGGCATTGGCCGGGCAAACCGGCACGCAGGCCAGACAAAGCGTGCATTTATGCGCATCCAGCACGACGCCGCCGAACGGATCGCCGGCCTCCAGCGGAATCACCTCGACGGGAGTGGGCGCATGGCGGGCCAGATAGCCCAGCGCCAACGCCAGGATCTGGCGCTTGTGCCCCAGCGCCAGGAATTCGGCGGCGGGCTGCACCGCTTGCGGCGGCGCTTCGGCCAGCGCGGCGGCAAGCTCGCCAGGGTCCGAGGCAACCACCACGGTGATGCGGCCGGGCCAGCCCAACCCGGTTCCCACCCGGTCGGCCAGCGCGGCGGCGGCGTGCAACGGCGCCAGATCCAACTTACGCCGGGGATCGGCCAGCACCACCACCCTGGCGGCACCGTGCGCCACGGCGGTCAGCAGGAAATCGACACCCATCGCCGCCACCGCGTTGACGGCAAACGGCAACACGGCCGCCGGCAGGCCCGAGCCGAAACGGGCCAGCGCCGACACCAGCGCATCGCCCTGCCCGGCATCGTGAACCAGCAACACCGGTTGCCCCCCACCGCCCTGGCGGAACACGCGCAGCATTTCGGCCAGGCGCTTGAACACACCGTTATTGGCGGGGAAATCGTAGCGGATGGCGCCGGTGGGACAGGCGCTGGCACAGGCGCCGTGGCCGCCGCAGGCATGGGGATCGACCACCGCCGCGTCACCCTTACCCAAAATGGAAGAACTGGGACAGGCATCCATGCAGCGGGTACAGGCAACCTTGCCATTGCGGGCATGGGCGCACAGGGTGGTGTCGACGCGGATGTATCGCGGCTTTTCGAACTCGCCGACCAGCCCGTGCACCTGAGCGATGGCGCGTTCCACCTGGGCGGCAGAGCGAGGATCGGCGGCCACCCAGCCATCGCGATCGGTGATCAGGGGGGCCTCGGCGGTCAGATCGAGCACCACATCGGCCTTGAGCAACGCCATCGGTTCACGCAGCGGCTCGAAGCGGAGCGTGGCGCGCGACGATGCCGCCGCCGCCGCCATGCCCTCGACCGTCACCACCCAGCCACCCAGGGCGCCGGTAGCGCGCACCGGACGCCCCCGCCATAGGGTGAAGGACCGTGGGCTGGGCGGCATCAGGCTATCGGCCGGGCCGGTCAGCAGCACCTGCACCGCACGATCCTCGGCCAGCCGCCGGGCAGCCTCCAGCGCCGCCTCGTCCTTGCCCAGCACCAGCACGGACCCGCCCGAGGACAACGTCACCGCCGGGGTGGGGTCAAGCGCCAGCGCCGCCTCGGCGATCAGGGCGGCCATCTTGGCGGCGGCGTGAGCCGCTTGGTCGGACCAGCCCGCGCGGTCGCGGATGTCTACGAAGGCGGGCGGCTCGGCGCCCGCCTGCTCGGCCAATTCCAGGAACAGCGGCGCTTCCTGACGGCATGCCACCAGCAACGGCTCGCCCGAGGCCAGGGCCTGCCCATAGGCGTCGAGCTGGCCGCGACACAGATGATGATGGATCTCGGGCGCCTCGCCGCCCAGGGCCGCCGCCAAGGCCTTGCCGTCCACCGGCATGGTGCCCTCGCACGAACATGCCAGCACCTTCCGTCCGCCCACCTTCATCCCGACCTCGTTGAACTGACCCATTGCCCGCGCGCGGCGGCGATGCCTACTGTAGCGGGGCAAAGACCATAATTGGAAGGACCACTCCAATGCTCGTCCGCCCCGCCCCCGACGACGACCGGCTTTACCAGCGCGTCGCCGGCCTGGATCAGGACGGCCGCCCGGTGGAAGCGGCGGTGATCAACGAACGGCCGCTGACCATTTTCCTGAACGGGCGCGAGATCGTCACCGCCATGACCATCGGCGACTATCCCGAGTATCTGGCGGTGGGCTATCTGCTGAACCAGAACATGCTGCGGCCCGACGACCATGTGACCGCGGTGGAATACGACCCGGAAATCGAGACGGTGGTGGTGCGCACCGACAGCCATACCGATTTCGAGGAAAAGCTGAAAAAGAAGATCCAGACCTCGGGCTGCGCCATGGGCACGGTGTTCGGCGACGTCATGGAAAAATTCGAGACGGTGACGCTGGACCCCGCCGCACGCTTCCGCACCTCGTGGCTTTACGGCCTGCAAAAAACCATCAACACCATGCCCAGCCTGTATCTGACCACCGGCGCCATCCACGGCTGCGTGCTGTGCGAGCAAGACCGGCCGCTGATCTACATGGAAGACGTCGGCCGCCACAACGCCATGGACAAGATCGCCGGCTACATGCACCGGCACGGCATCGGCGCCGAGGGCAAGAGCCTCTACACGACCGGCCGACTGACCAGCGAAATGGTGATCAAGACCGTGCAGATGGGCATTTCTGTATTGCTGTCGCGCTCGGGCTTCACCGCCTGGGGCGTCGAGCTGGCGCGCCAGGCGGGACTGACCCTGATCGGCCGGGCCAAGGGCAAGCGGTTCCTGGTGCTGTCGGGGGCCGAGCGGGTGATTTTCGACGCCGATCCCGGCACCGCCGACGACGAACCGGGGCATCTGTCGCGCAAGGGAAGCCGCCATGACCAGTGACATCGCCGGAATCATCCTGGCCGGCGGGCTGGCGCGCCGCATGGGCGGCGGCGACAAGCCCCTGGTGACGGTTCACGGCCGCAGCCTGCTGGACCGCACCGTCGAGCGGCTGAAGCCGCAGG
>DATGXU010000013.1:0-2787 GCA_035298685.1 Magnetospirillum sp.
GTCGTCGGCCGAGCAATTGACGCAGGCCTTGAAGATCGCGTTCAGCCGCTCGGACAAGATCTTCGAGCCGGTGACGAGAGCCGCAACCTTCTGCTCCTCGGTGACCTTCCAGTTGATGTAGTCCTCGATGTCGGGATGGTCGATGTCGACCACCACCATCTTCGCCGCGCGGCGAGTGGTGCCGCCCGACTTGATGGCGCCCGCCGCGCGGTCGCCGATCTTGAGGAAGCTCATCAGGCCCGACGATTTGCCGCCGCCGGACAAACGCTCGCCCACGCCGCGCAGGCGCGAGAAGTTGGTGCCGGTGCCCGAGCCGTACTTGAACAGGCGCGCCTCGCGGACCCACAGGTCCATGATGCCGCCTTCGTTCACCAGATCATCCTCGATGGACTGGATGAAGCAGGCATGGGGCTGGGGGTGTTCGTAGGCGGATTTCGACTTGGTCAGCTTGCCGGTCTTGTAATCCACATAGCAATGGCCCTGGCCGGGGCCGTCGATGCCATAGGCCCAGTGCAGGCCGGTGTTGAACCATTGCGGCGAGTTGGGGGCGCCCATCTGCGCGGCCAGCATGAAGGCCATTTCGTCGCGGAAGGTGCGGGCGTCGTCTTCGGACGCGAAATAGCCGCCCTTCCAGCCCCAATAGGTCCAGGTGCCGGCCAGCCGGTCGAACACCTGCTTGGCGCTGTTTTCGCCGGCGCTGCGCTCGTTCTCCGGCAGCTTGGCCAGGGCCTCGGCATCGGGTTCGTGGCGCTGCAGCCAATCGGGCACGCCCTTTTCGGCCACGCGCTTCAGCCGCGCCGGCACGCCGGCCTTGCGGAAATACTTCTGCGCCAGCACGTCGCAGGCCACCTGCGACCAGCCGGCGGGGACTTCGATGTCGTTCGCGGAAAACACCACCGAGCCGTCGGGATTGCGAATCTCGCTCGACGCTGTACGGAACTCGAGACCGCTATAAGCGGTTTCCCCGGCCTTGGTGAAGTGACGCTGGACGCGCATTGTTGCCCCTCATGGTGTCGGTGGTGCTCTGGCGATGCCGGTGGCGACAGCAAAGGCAAGGGATTCCCCGGAAACACCTTGCCCTGCGCGGCTCACAACATATTGTGGCTCGCCTCCAAGCGACGCGCAGGGTATGCCAGTGCGATGGCTGGTTCAACAACATTTTGCCCCTAATTTGTAAACGGGGCACACCATGTAGTTAGAATGAATCAGGTCTTTTACGCATATGCAAGGCAACCCGCGCCTGCCACTGGACGCATCGCCCGGGTTTTGCCATAGTCCGCCCCTGCAATCGCCACTCTTGAAGCAGAGACCGGGGACGAAATGACCAGCTTTGGCACCCTGTTGTTCACCTGGGCCAATGGCCGCCTGGCGGGGACCGATACCAGCGGCAACCGCTATTACACCCAGCGCAGCGCCGGCAAGAACCAGCGCGCCAAGCGTTGGGTGGTTTTCAACGGCCCGGCCGAGGCCTCGACCATTCCGCCGGAGTGGCATGCCTGGCTGCATTATACTGCCGACAAGCCGCTGACCGACATGCCGCGCCAGCAGTGGCAGAAGCCGCACGAATCCAATCCCACCGGCACCGCCGGCGCCTATCTGCCGCCGGGTCATGACCTGCGCGGCGGCAAGCGCGAACGCGCCGCCGGCGATTACGAGGCGTGGCAGCCCTGACGGCATCCACGGGAAGGGTGGGGATCATGGTCACCAAGGGCGGGTATCGCGACACCATCATCGGTGCCATCGTCGTTCTGGTGGCCGTGATCTTCCTGGGGCTGGTCTATGCCAAGGAAGACGGCCCGACGAAGAATGCCGCCGGCTACCTGCTGGGGGCCCGCTTCAATCGCGCCGACGGCGTGGCGGTGGGCGCCGACGTCCGCCTGTCGGGCGTGTCGGTCGGCAAGGTGGTCGAGCAGCATCTGGCGCCGGATTTCCGCGCCGTGCTGACCCTGCGGATCGCCAGCAACATCCAGTTGACCGCCGACACCGCCGCCGCCATCCAGACCGATGGCCTGCTGGGCGCCAAATACATCGAGCTGAAGCCCGGCGGCGACGATTCGGTGCTGCGGCCCGGCCAGGAAATCGCCTATACCCAGGATTCCATGGTATTCGAAGAACTGGTGGACATGATCATCCAGCAGGCCAAGGCCAAGCGCGGCTATGCCGGGCGGCCGGTACCGAGCATCACCAACTAGGCCGTCGCTGATCCGGCGCAAGCTCCCGAGGGGAACATGGGACGCAATCTCATCGAGACGATCATGGGCGCGGTGGTGCTGGCCGTGGCCGGGTTCTTCCTGGTGTTCGCCTACAGCCACGCCGATCTGAAGCAGGTGTCGGGCTACGAGATCACCGCCCAGTTCGCCAGCGTGGGCGGCCTGGAAACCGGCGCCGACGTCCGCATCAACGGCATCAAGGTGGGCACCGTCGCCGGCCATGCGCTGGACCCGGCGTCGTTCAACGCGGTGGTCCGCCTGACCATCCTGCCCGATATCCGCCTGCCCACCGACACCGTGGCCGCCATCGCCAGCGAAGGTCTTCTTGGCGGCAAGTATCTGAAGCTCGAGCCGGGCCGTTCGTCCGACCGTATCGCCGAGGGCGGCGCCATCACCAGGACCAAGGATTACAAATCCATCGAGGAGATGGTGGGAACCCTGATCTTCCTGGCCACCTCGGATGGTCCGCAGCCGCCCGAGGCGCCGGCCGCGCCCACGCCGCCGCCGGCACCGGCCGGGTCGGTAACGCCGGCGCCCGAGCAATAAGCTAGAACAGCGAGGCGCCCCCAGGCCACAC
>DATGXU010000014.1:0-3691 GCA_035298685.1 Magnetospirillum sp.
CCCGCGAGAGTCGAAAATCTGGCGGGCGGCCACGTGGACAATGGCGGGAGAGGCCACCGGCCTATCCCTCGCCATCGTTGAAGCTGTCCAGCAACTGGGCGATGCGGGCGCTGTCGCTTTGGTCCATGATCACCCGCGCCCGCCGGGTGGCTGCCACCAGGTCAAGCGAGCGGATGCGCTGCTTGACCACCGGAATATTGGTGGCCGACATGGACAGGTCGCGGATGCCCAGGCCCAGCAGCAGGGCGGTGAAACGGGGATCGCCCGCCACCTCGCCGCAGATGCAGACGGGAATGCGGGCCCGCAGCGCCGCCTCGGCCGAGAACTGGATCAGCCGCAGCACCGCCGGATGCAGCGGGTTGTAGAGATGGGCCACCGCCTCGTCGGTGCGGTCGATGGCCAGGGTGTACTGGGTCAGGTCGTTGGTGCCGATGGCGAAGAAATCGGCGTGCCAGGCCAAGGCGTCGGCGGCCAGGGCGGCGCCCGGCACCTCGATCATCACGCCCACCGGCGGCAGCGGATCGGACATGGGCACGCCCTTGCGCTTCAGGCGCTTGACCACGCGGTCCACCACCTCGCGCACCGCCCGCATTTCCTCGACGGTGGCGACCATGGGAATCAGGATCTTGATCGGCCCGTAGACCGAGGCGCGCAGACAGGCGGCCAGCTGCGCCTCGAACAGGGCGGGCTGCGACAGCGACAGGCGCACCGCCCGCAACCCCAGGGCCGGGTTGGCGCCCGGCTGGATGCCCAAGCCGCGCGCCAGCTTGTCGCCGCCCACGTCCAGGGTGCGGATGGTCACCGGGCGACCGGCCATGCGGGTGACCAGTTCCTTGAGGATCAGGAACTGTTCTTCCTCGCCCGGCACGTCGTCGCGGTTCATGAACAAAAATTCCGAGCGCAGCAGGCCGATGCCCTCGGCCCCTGCCGACAGCACCGATTCCACCTCGCCCGGCAGCTCGATGTTGGCCTGCAGCTGGATGCGGGCGCCGTCCTTGGTCACCGCCGGCAGATCGCGCAGGCGCGACAGGGCGCGGCGGCCCCGCAGGAAGTCGGCCCGCTGTTTGCGATAGCTCTCCAGCAGGTCGGGACCGGGATTGAGGATCACCTTGCCGGCGCGGCCGTCGATGATGGCCAGATCGCCCGACCGCACCCCCTTCATCAGCCCGACCACGCCCAGCACCGCCGGCAGCCCCAGCGAGCGGGCCATGATGGCGGTATGGCTTTCGGCGCCGCCCAGCACGGTGGCAAGGCCGGCGACCCGGCGGGGGTCCAACAGGGCGGTGTCGGCGGGGGTCAGTTCCTCGCCCAGGATGATGGCGCTTTTGGGCAGTACCTGGAACGGCCGATAGGGCGCGCCGGTCAGGTTGCGGATCAGCCGCCGCCCCAGGTCGCGGATGTCGGCGACGCGGGCGGACAGATAGGAATCCTGCATGGCCTCGAAGCCGCGGGCGATCTCGTCGATCTCGCGCTGAACGGCGGCCTCGGCGTTGATGCGGTCCTTTTCGATGCGGCCGCGTACCCCGCGGATCAGGCGCGAGCCGCGCAGCATCTGCTGATAGGCGTCCAGCAGATAGCCAAGCTCCTCGGCGGCGGCGCCGTCCAGCCCTTCCGCCTTGACCTGCAATTGGGCGACCTGACGGCCGGCACGCTCGGCCGCTTCGGCAAAGCGGTCCAATTCGGCCTCGATGCGGGCCAGCGGCAGTTTGTATTCGGGCACCGCCACGGCCTCGGCATCGTGGCGATGAACGATACCGATGGCGACGCCACGGCTGACGCCGGTCCCCTCAAGGATCAGTTCAGCGGCCGCGACCGCCGGGTTGGGGCGCCTGGGAGCGTCGGTTTCGGTGTCGGTTTCGACTGTGGGCTTCATCCGTCTCCTTCTCGAACGCGTCCGTCCCTGGGGATCTGTTTTTGGTTATTTTCTTATGTAGGAAACTCAGTCTTCCTCGTCGAACTTTTGCGCGATCAGGCCGCACAGCGCATCCAGCGCCGCCACCGCCTGGGCGCCTTCGGCCCTCAGTTCGATACAACAGCCCGGCGCGGCGGCCAGCATCATCAAACCCATGATGGATAGGCCGGACACCTCGGTACCCCGATGGGAAACCTGGACCTGGGCGTCGAAGGTAGCCGCCAGCTTGACGAACTTGGCGGCGGCGCGCGCATGCAGGCCGCGACGGTTGCAGATGGTCGCGGAACGCTTGAGATCGACACCCAGATTGGCGGAGGTTTCGGTCATGTGCGGTCCTACGCCAACAGTTTCGAGGCAACGTTGATATATTTTCGCCCGGCTTCCTGGGCCGAGGCCACCGCGTTCACCAGCGGTTCCGAATGCCGCACGCTGGCCAGCTTGATCAGCATGGGCAGGTTGACGCCGGCGATCACCTCGACCTTCGCCTTGTCCATGATGGAAATGGCGAGGTTCGACGGCGTGCCGCCGAACATGTCGGTCAGCACCACCACCCCGGCGCCGTCGTCGCACTTGGCGACCTGCTCCAGGATGTCGTTGCGGCGCTGCTCCATATCGTCGTCGGGGCCGATGCACACCGCCCCCACGTTGGGTTGGGGTCCGACCACGTGCTCCATGGCGGCGACCAGTTCGTCGGCCAGCCGGCCATGGGTGACAAGTACCAATCCGATCATAGCCATCCCCTTGTCAACGTCCCCCCTCTTCGAGCTCGCGGTGACGCAGCTCGACGCGGACACCTTGTTCCATCAGCCATGCCGCCAGTCGTTCGGACACGAAGACCGAGCGATGACGCCCCCCGGTGCATCCGACGGCAATGGTGAGGTAGCTCTTCCCCTCGGCGGAGAAGCGCGGCAACAAAGGCGCCAGCAGGTCGGTCATGGAGTTAAAGAAAGCCGGGAACACGGAATCGGCGGCCACGTAATCGGCCACCCCCTTGTCCCGGCCGGTGAGCGGTTTCAAATCCGGCACGTAATGCGGATTGGACAGGAAACGCACGTCGAACACCAGATCGGCTTCGCGCGGCAGGCCGTTGCGATAGGCGAACGAGGTGACGAATACCATCAAGCCGCGATTGGCCTCGAGCCCGAAATGGCCGGCCAGCACCCGTTTGAACTCGCCCGGCGCCAGGGCCGAGGTGTCGAACACCACGTCGGCGCGGCGCTTCAGCGGCGAGACCAGGGTGCGTTCATGGCGGATGCCGTCGATCAGCGGGCGGTCGGTGGCCAGGGGGTGCGGACGGCGGGTTTCGGTGAAGCGGCGACGCAGCACGTCGTCCTCGCAATCCAGGAACAGCACCCGCACGTCCAGGCCGCGTTCGGCCACCAGGGAATCCAAGGCCTTGCCGATGCCCTCGACGCCGAAATCGCGGGTGCGGATGTCGATGCCCACCGCCAGCGGCCGGCTGATGCCCTCGCCCGGACGCACCAGGCTGGACAGCAGGCCGACCGGCAAATTGTCCACCGCCTCGTAGCCCAGATCCTCGAGCACCTTCAGCGCCGAGGTCTTGCCGGCGCCGGACAAGCCCGTGACGATCACCACCCGCCCGGCGGGGGCGGCGGAACAGTGGGCATGGTCGCGGGGGGCGTCGAATTCTGTCATCACGGCCGCATTATATCTCGCGTTGCCGAAAGCATCGCAAGGCGAACCTTCGCCGCAGCCGATGCCTCGAACGCCGCCAGGGCGACCCGCGGCAGCATCAGACCCAGCAATTGGGCCGACGAC
>DATGXU010000015.1:0-12220 GCA_035298685.1 Magnetospirillum sp.
CGACACAATGGCCGCGCGTCTGCTGGCGCCGCTGGGTTCGGTTTACGCCTGGGCGGTGGCGCGGCGGCTGGCCGAGGCCGAGCCCTATCGTCCCGCCATTCCGGTGATCTGCGTCGGCAACATCGTGGCCGGCGGCGCCGGCAAGACGCCGGTGGTGATGGCGCTGGGGGCGCGGCTGAAGCGCGGCGGCCGCCAGGTGCACCTGCTGACCCGGGGCTATGGCGGCACCGAGGCCGGGCCGCGCGCCGTCGATCCCGTTCGCCACGACGCCGCCCGCGTGGGCGACGAGGCGCTGTTGCTGGCCGCCTGCGCCCCCACCTGGGTGGCGCGCTGGCGCCCCGACGGCGCGGTGGCGGCGACAGAGATGGGCGCCGACATCCTAGTGATGGATGACGGCTTCCAGAACCCCAGCCTGGCCAAGGACCTGTCGCTGGTGGTGGTGGACGGCGCCTATGGCTTCGGCAACGGCCGCACCATTCCCGCCGGCCCCTGCCGCGAAAGCATCGCCGCCGGGCTGGCGCGTGCCGACGCGGTGGTGCTGATGGGCGAAGACAAGACCGGCGCCGCCCGCTGGTTCGGCGATCTGCCGGTGCTGTCGGCCCGTCTGGTTGCCGGCCCCGAGGCCGAGACCTTCCGCGGCCGCAAGGTAGTGGCGTTCGCCGGCATCGGCCGCCCGGCCAAGTTCTTCGACACGCTGGAAGGCTGCGGCGCCCAGTTGGTGGGGGCGCATTCGTTTCCCGACCATCATGCCTACAGCCGCGCCGAGCTGACCGAGCTGATCGCCGAGGCCGAACGCCAGGGCGCGCTGCTGGCGACCACCGCCAAGGACGCGGTGCGGGTGCCGTCGGATCTGCGGCCGCATCTGGCGGTGTTGACCGTGCGGCTGGTGTGGGACAACCCCGAGACCGTGGACGCGTTGCTCGACCGAGTGGACAGCCGATTGTGAAGCTTATTTCCAAACCCGCCCGCCAGCGTCTGGAAGCCATCGCCGCCC
The DNA here is from genome assembly GCA_035298685.1 of Magnetospirillum sp. Lineage (GTDB taxonomy): Bacteria > Pseudomonadota > Alphaproteobacteria > Rhodospirillales > Magnetospirillaceae > Magnetospirillum. The sequence goes on from DATGXU010000015.1 coordinate 995, forward strand.
ACGCGCTGCTGGGATTGTTCCGCCTGTTGCCGGTGGACGCCGCCTCGGGCCTGGCCGGCGGCATCGCGCGGCTGATCGGCCCGCGCCTGAAGGTATCGAACGTGGCGCGCCGCAACCTTGCCCGCGCGTTCCCCGACAAATCCGCCGCCGAGATCGAAACCATCGTCGCCGAGGTGTGGGACAATCTGGGCCGCGTGGTCGGCGAATTCCCCCACATCAAGACGCTGCTGGCCGAGCGGGTCGAGGTGGTGGGGATCGAGAATGTTCGTCTGATGCGCGACGACGGCAAATGCGGCCTGTTCGTGTCAGCCCATTTCGGCAATTGGGAAATCGCCGGCGCGGTGGCCGCCCGCGAAGGCTTCGACCTGACCCTGGTTTACCGCGCGGCCAACAATCCGTGGATCGAGGAACTGTACCGCCGCCACCGCGCCGATGCCGGCGCCCACCAGATTCCCAAGGGCGCCGAGGGTGCCAAGCAGATCATGGCGGTGATGAAGGCCGGCGGGCATGTGGCCATGCTGGTGGACCAGAAAATGAATGACGGCATCGCCGTGCCGTTCTTCGGCCGCGACGCCATGACCGCGCCGGCCGTCGCCAAATTCGCCCACAAATTCGATTGCCCGGTGGTGATGCTCAAGACCGAGCGCCTGGGCGGCGCCCGTTTCCGCATCACCTTCTACCCACCCACGCACCTGCCCACCACCGGCGTCGCCCGCGCCGACACCCTGGCGGCCATGACCGCCATCAACCGGACCATCGAAGACTGGATTCGCGACCGCCCCGGCCAATGGCTGTGGCTGCACAAGCGTTGGCCGGAATAAAGGCGCCTTGCCGCCATCGCGGCGGCAAAGAAGAGGTTCAGCACGGATTAGGGAGAGCACCCCTATTGCCATCCAGAACGCCGTCATGCCCGCGCTTGACGCGGGCATCCACGTGCGGACGCCCAATCCATTGTTGCCAATGACTTTTTCGCGAAACCGCGTGGATCGCCGGGTCAAGCCCGGCGATGACGTTGAAGGCGTATTCCCCGCTAATCCGCGATGGGTCCAAAAAAAAAGAAAGCGGGGTTCCGCCGAACCCCGCTTCCTGGCCAAAGCCGCATCGCCGCTTTGGAAAAGGTCGCCGAACTCGCAGTGGCGAGCGTCAAAGCTGACGCGCGCCCGGCGAGGGCGAAATACAAACTAGACCGTGACGAACATTTTAGGCGTCACGGTCTAGTTGTTCTTGGCGCCCTGCTTGATCCACTTGCGAATGGTTTCGCGGTCGCACGACGACAGCTTCTTCTTGCCGTGGGGCATCTGCAGGGACTTGTCGGCCTTGCCGTCGATCAGAACCATCAGGTTCGACATGACCGGGTCGCCGGGGCTGATCATGGCGCCGTGCTTGGTGCCCTTCATCAGGCCTTCATAGGTGGTCAGGTCCAGGCCGGACTTCTCGGTTCCCTCGGAACCGGGGGTGTGACACATGGTGCAGCGCAGGTCCAGGATCGGCTTGACGTCGTCGGCGAAGCTGACGGGCTCTTCCTTGGCCAGGGCGGGCGTGGCGACGGCCACGGCGAACGCGGCGGCGGCGAGCATACGGAGCGTGTTCATATTTTCCTATTCCCCTGCCTTAACAGACTTAACGAATGATGGACCACATCCTACCGCTTTTTGCAACCCGCGTCCCGTGGCAAGCAACATGAAAAATCTCCCATTGCCCCCGGCTTCATGCTTTATTAGCGGCCCTTCCGGATGGCTGGTTAGAGTACCATGCAGAGCTTGAACACCTTCCGCGCCGGCCCTGACGAGCGCGGGCATTTCGGCATTTTCGGCGGCCGCTTCGTGGCCGAGACCCTGATGCCGCTGATCCTGGACGTGGAAAAGGCCTATCGCGCCGCCAAGGCCGACCCGGCCTTCGAGCAGGAGTTCCGCGGCCTGCTGGCCAATTACGTCGGCCGTCCCAATCCGCTGTATTTCGCCCGCCGCCTGACCGAGGCCTGGGGCGGCGCCAAGGTGTACCTCAAGCGCGAGGACCTCAACCACACCGGCGCCCACAAGATCAACAACTGCATCGGCCAGATCCTGCTGGCCCAGCGCATGGGCAAGAAGCGCATCATCGCCGAAACCGGCGCCGGCCAGCATGGCGTCGCCACCGCCACCGTGTGCGCGCTGTTCGGCCTGCAATGCGTGATCTACATGGGCGCCACCGACATCGAGCGTCAGGCCCCCAACGTCTATCGCATGAAGCTTCTGGGCGCCGAAGTGCGCCCGGTCACCTCGGGCGCGGCGACCTTGAAGGACGCCATGAACGACGCCCTGCGCGACTGGGTGACCAACGTGGCCGACACCTATTACCTGATCGGCACGGTGGCCGGGCCGCACCCGTTCCCGGCCATGGTGCGCGATTTCCAGTCGGTGATCGGCGACGAGGTGCGCCAGCAGATCATGGCCCATGAAGGCCGCCTGCCGGATTCGCTGGTCGCCAGCATCGGCGGCGGCTCGAACGCCATGGGCCTGTTCCATCCGTTCCTGGACGAAAAGTCGGTGCGCATCATCGGCGTCGAGGCGGCCGGCCACGGCATTCCGTCGGGACAGCATGCCGCCAGCCTGACCGGCGGCCGTCCGGGCGTGCTGCACGGCAACCGCACCTATCTGCTGCAGGACGGCGACGGCCAGATCACCGAGGCCCATTCCATCTCGGCCGGGCTGGATTATCCCGGCATCGGCCCCGAGCATTCGTGGCTGCACGACGTCGGCCGGGTGGAATACGTCTCGATCACCGATACCGAAGCTTTGGCCGCGTTCCAGCAGACCACCCGCCTGGAAGGCATCATCCCGGCGCTGGAATCCAGCCACGCTTTGGCCCATGCCGCCAAGATCGCCGGCCAGCTGCCCAAGGACCACCTGATGGTGATCAACCTGTCGGGCCGCGGCGACAAGGACGTCAACACCGTCGCCCGCCACCTGGGCGACACCCATCTGGGGGGATCGCTGTAATGAGCCGGCTTCAGCCCCGCTTCGCCAAGCTGGCCGCCGAAGGCCGCGCCGCGCTGGTCACCTATGTGATGGCGTTCGATCCCGACCGCGCCACCTCTCAGGCCATCCTGAACGCCCTGCCGGGTGCCGGCGCCGACATCATCGAATTCGGCATGCCGTTCACCGACCCCATGGCCGACGGCCCCGCCATACAGTACGCCGCCCAGCGGTCGCTGGCCGCCGGCGGCAGCCTGAAGGGCACGCTGGAGATGGTGGCCGAGTTCCGCAAGACCGACGCCGACACCCCGGTGGTGCTGATGGGCTATTACAATCCCGTCTACGCGTGGGGGCCGGAACGCTTTTGCCAGGACGCGGCGCAGGCCGGCGTCGACGCCCTGATCATCGTCGATCTGCCGCCCGAGGAAGCCGACGAGCTGGTGCCCCATTGCCGCGCCAACGCCATCGACTTCATCGTGCTGACCACGCCCACCAGCGACGACGTTCGCCTGCCCACGGTGATCGCCAACGCCTCGGGCTTCGTCTATTACGTCTCGATCGCCGGCATCACCGGCACCGCCTCGGCCAGCCATGACGCCATCGCCGCCGCCGTGACCCGCATCCGCGCCCATACCAGCCTGCCGGTCTGCGTGGGCTTCGGCATCCGGACGGCGTCGCAGGCGGCCGAGGTCGCCCGCCTGGCCGACGGCGCCGTGGTCGGTTCCGCCATCGTCGCCGCCGGCGAGGACGCCCGCGCCAAGGGTCAGGACCCGGTGGCCGCCGTCGCCGCCCTGGTCCGCGAATTGGCGGAAGGCGTGCGCGGGGCGCGCAAATAGGCTACAACCCATTGCCGTGACGGCCCAGCCGGCAGGCAATAGATTGCGGGCCTCGGCCCGCTGGCCCCAGGCCTCGGCCGGGGGTGACGTTCGAGAGTGAGGTACTGATCCATGAACTGGCTGACCAACTACGTCCGCCCCAAGCTGCAGGCCCTGGTCCGTCCCAAGGACGTGCCCGAGAACCTGTGGCAGAAGTGCCCGGCTTGCGGCCACATGATCTTCCACCGCGATCTGGAAAAGGCGCTGAACGTCTGCCAGCACTGCGGCCATCACATGCGCCTGGGCGTCAAGAAGCGCCTGGAAATGCTGTTCGATGACGGCAAGTACACTCGCATCGAACTGCCCAAGGCCGTCGACGACCCGCTGAAGTTCAAGGATCAGAAGCGTTACACCGACCGCCTGAAGGACACCCGCGCCAAGACCGGCGAGGCCGACGCCATCATCGTCGCCCACGGCAAGATGGGCGGCCTGGGCGTGGTGATCGCCGCCTTCAACTTCGACTTCCAGGGCGGTTCCATGGGTGTCGCCGTGGGTGAGGGCATCGTCGCCGCCGCCGAGCTGGCGGTGCTGCAGGACGCCCCGCTGATCGTCATCCCCGCATCGGGCGGCGCCCGCATGCAGGAAGGCATCCTGTCGCTGATGCAGATGGCGCGGACCACCGTGGCGGTGGACAAGGTCAAGGAAAAGCGCCTGCCCTATCTGGTGCTGCTGACCGACCCCACCACCGGCGGCGTTTCCGCCAGCTTCGCCATGCTGGGCGACATCGCCATCGCCGAGCCGGGTTGCGTGATCGGCTTTGCCGGCGCCCGCGTGATCGAAAGCACCATCCGCGAAAAGCTGCCCGAGGGCTTCCAGAAGGCCGAATACCTGCTGGACCACGGCATGATCGACATGGTGGTGCCGCGCAAGGACCTGCGCGCCACCGTCATCCGCACCCTGTCGCTGCTGCGCAACAAGGCGCCGGCCGGCGATCTGGTGATGTTGTCGGTGGACGTTCCGGACATCGACCCGGAAAGCGCCGCCCGCATGTAGTCGGCGGCGAGCCGCCAGCTATGACGCCATGCCCGGGTCACGCCCGGGCATGACGCTTTTTGGGGAACCTGCGACATGGCCATGATCGACGCCGTTCTCGACCGCCTGACCCGGCTGCACCCCAAGGTCATCGACCTGTCGCTGGACCGCGTTCACGCGCTGCTGGACAAGCTGGGCCGGCCGCAGGACCACCTGCCGCCGGTCATCCATGTGGCGGGCACCAACGGCAAGGGCTCGACGGTGGCCACCCTGCGGGCGCTGTACGAGGCGGCGGGCCTGCGGGTCCACGTCTACACCTCGCCCCATCTGGTGCGCTTCGCCGAGCGCATCCGCATCGCCGGTCGCATCCCCGCCGACGACGAGTTGCTGGCGCTGCTGGAAGAGGTGGAGCGGGTCAATGACGGCGAGCCCATCACCTTTTTCGAGGTGACCACCGCCGCCGCCTTCCTGGCCTTCGCCCGCACCCCCGCCGAGGTGGTGATCCTGGAAACCGGCCTGGGCGGGCGGCTGGACGCCACCAATGTGGTGGCGCGGCCGGCGCTGACCGTGATCACCCCCATCGCCATGGACCACGAATCGTTCCTGGGCAGCACCCTGGCCGCCATCGCCGGCGAAAAGGCGGGCATCCTGAAGCCGGGCGTTCCCTGCATCATGGCCGCACAATCGCCCGAGGCCGACGCGGTGATCGCCGAACGGGCCGCCGCGCTGGGGGCGCCGCTGCTGCGCGAGGGGCCGGATTTCCTGGGTCGCAAGGATGCCGACGGCAGCCTGGTATTCGGCGGCCTGCGCCTGCCGGCGCCCGTCTTGGCCGGCGACTTCCAGTACCGCAATGCCGGGCTGGCCCTGGCCGCCGCCGGGCGCCTGGGCGCCGATGGCACGTTGCCCCGGTTGTCGCCGGAGATCATGGCGCGCGGCCTGACCTCGATCCAATGGCCGGCGCGCCTGCAACGGCTGACGCGGGGACCGTTGGTGGAAATGCTTCCCGCCGGCTGGGAGCTATGGCTGGACGGCGGCCACAACCCGCATGCCGCCCACGCCATCGCCGCCCATGCGGAGGGCTGGCGCGATCGCCCGCTATTCGCCGTGTTCGGCATGCTGAACAACAAGGATGTGGACGGCTATTTCGCCCCGCTGGCGCCGCGCCTCACCGCACTCCGCAGCGTCGCCATTGCGGGCGAGCCCAACACCCTGAGCGCCGAAGCCGGCGCCGAGGCCGCCCGCCGCCACGGCTGCGCCGACGCCGAACCCGCCGCCGGGGTGGACGCCGCCCTGCGCGAGCTGACCGGCCATCCAAGCCCGGCGCGGGTGCTGATCTGCGGCTCGCTCTATCTGGCCGGCGTTGTGCTGGCCCATAACGGCTGACGCCCTAACTCCCCGGCACCGAACGCGACGGCGGACAGGCGACGCCGTTCGGTGTCGCCCGGCCGGGTCCCGCCATCACATAGCCGGCGACCCCCACATGATCGGACAGCGTGGTGCGGTAAAGTGCGGTGTCGAGCCCGCCGGTATCGCGCGGTTCATCGGCAAAGGCCACGCTGGTGGCGGTGGCGTTCCACAGGAAATGATCGTAAGGCGATGAATAGGCGCCCTGGCCGTTCAGGCTGGATTTGACGTTGGGGGCCACCGCCAACCCGGCTGACATGGCCGACAGGTCGGCGAAGGAGTGATCACTGGCCGGCAGGTTCCAGTCGCCGGCAACCACCACCCGCGCCACCGTGGAGCCGTCCGGCAGCAGGCGGGCGGCATAATGGGCCAGCACCTCGGCCATGGCGGCGACCTCGAGCCGGCGTGGCCCCACCCCGCCCTTGCCGAAGATGGCGTGGATATCCACCAGCCAGAACCGCCCGCCATGCTTGTCCTGCACCGCCACGCCGAAGGGCGGCCGGGCGAAGCTGCCGTCGTCGGGATAATCGGCGGCGTCCAGCACCGTGATCGCGTCGTCGCGGGTCAGCACCGCGTAATGCTCCTTGTAGGTGCTGGCCCCCTTGGCCGCGCTGACGGTGGCGGAAAAACCAGCGGGCGCCAGCCGCGCCGGCTCGTCCGGGTCCATCACTTCCTGCAGGGTCACCACGTCGTAGTCGCGGAAGATGCGCTGGAATTCCTGTCGCTTGGTGTCGCGGTAATCCGGCTTGCCCTGGCCCAGATGCAATCCGTTCTGCGTAAGCATGCAGAATTCCGCCCGCGCCGACACCGGCAGCAGCACAAGCGACAACGCAAAGGCGACGCGACGCACGAATTCCATCATGGGTGGTGCAGATAACCTCATTCGCACCACCATACATTATTTTCGTGCTGGTTTTGGACAGGGGATTCGCCCTGCTTGATGGCGGGCCGGAACCCGCCGCCACCGCTTGCCGTTCCCCAACACAACGCTCACCCACAGGGAGGACGGCAGATGGCGGCCGATCTCAAAGACAAAGTCGTGGTTATCACCGGCGCGTCATCCGGCATCGGCCGGGCTGCCGCGCAAGCCTTCGCGCGGGCGGGGGCGCGGCTGGTGCTGGCGGCCCGCAGCGAGCCGGCGCTGGAGATCGCCGCCCTTGAGTGCGTCCAGGCCGGCGGCGAGGCCATTCCGGCGCCCTGCGACGTGGGCGACGCCGAGAGCGTGCTGCATGTGGCGGAAACCGCCCGCCAACGCTTCGGCCGCATCGACGTGTGGATCAACGATGCCGGGGTGCACCTGCTGGGCCGCATCGACGAAGTGCCGCTCGAGGATTTTCGCCAGGTGATCGAGGTCAACCTGATGGGCACCGTGCACGGCTGCCGCGCCGCGCTGCCGGTATTCCGCTCGCAAGGGGCGGGGGTGCTGATCAATATCGGGTCCATGGCCGGCACCGTGGGCCAGCCCTATGCCTCGGCCTATGTGGCAAGCAAATGGGCGGTGCGCGGCCTGTCGGAAGCGTTGCGCACCGAAGTGATGGACCAGCCCGGCATCCACGTCTGCACGGTGCTGCCGCCCAGCATCGACACGCCCCTGTTCCAGCATGCCGCCAACTATGCCGGCCGGGCGGTACAGCCGATGCCGCCGGTCTACAGCCCCGAGCAGGTAGCCGACACCATCGTGGCGGTGGCGCGCCGGCCGGTGCGCGAGGCTTTCATCGGCATGGGCCGGGTGGTGGCCGCCATGCATGCCGTCGCGCCCGGCGCCACCGAACGCATGATGTCGCGCGCCGCCAGCCGCCGCCATTTCCAGCGCCGGGCCAGCGGCCCATCGCACGGCAACCTCTACACACCGCAATTGGACGCCGTGCATGGCGGTTGGGGCGACAGCGAAAGCCACACCGCCCGCAACGTCGCCCTGGTGGCCGCCGGCATCGCCGTGGCGGTGCCGCTGGGCATCTATGCGTGGCGGCGCATTCAGCAGCGGGCGGAATACGTTTGAAAAAAATGCCCTCTCCCGCCGACGGGAGAGGGCATGGGGCGGTTACTTGCCGCGCACCCAGCGGGCGGTGGCTTCGGCGACGCGCTGGCCCAGGCGCTCGGCGGTCTTGCGGTCGGAATGGGGCGGCGCCACATCGGGGCCCTGGTCGGCATTGGCCTGGGCCATGGCGCCCAGGAAGCTGCCCAGGCGATTGAGATCGTCGACGCTGCCCTGCGAGCTGTTATTGCCCGGCAGCAGATTGTTGCCCACCCACACCATGCCGTGCTGGGCGGCGAAAATGGCGAGCTGGACCAGAGTGTTCAGCTTGTCGCCGCTCTGGCTGGCCGAGACGGTGAAGCCCGCCGCCAGCTTGTCCTGCCAGCCCCGGCCGTACCAGGTCTTGGAAGTGGCTTCCATGAATTCGTGGAACTTGGCGGTGGCGGAGCCCATGTAGGTGGGCGAGCCGAACACGATGGCGTCGGCGGCATCCAGGATGGCGGTCTTGGCCTCGGCTTCTTCCACCGGCACCAGATGGACCTCGGTCCCCGCCACCAGGGCGGCGCCGGCGGCGACGGACTGGGCGAGAACGGCGGTGTGGCCGTAGCCGGAATGGTAAACGACGGCGATGGACGGCATGGGTCTCTCCTTGTAAGCGTGATTGTTACGGTTACATATCAGGGCAAAAAAATACAGCTTCAGGCCTTCGCTTCGGCGCAGATCTGCGCCATCACCTCGGACAGCAGCGTGGTTGCCAGAACGGCTTCACGCGCCGCCTCGGCACGGTCGAGCACCCGCATCAGCACGGGCTGGATCGCCTTTCCCACCGGGCAGGCGGGATTGGGCGGCTGGTGATGCAGCGCCGGCGCCTCGTCCTCCTCCACCGCCCGGCTGATATCCAGCAGGGTGATGGCCTCGGGCGGGCGGGCCAGCACCGAACCACCGGCGCTGCCCCGCGTCGATTTCACCAGCCCGGCCTTGGCCAGGGCCGACAGCAGACGGCGGATGACCACCGGGTTGGTGTTGACGCTGCCGGCAATCCATTCGGACGTCGCCGGTTCGTCGCCGCTGAGGGCGAGCACCGAGGCGATATGGACGGCGACTGCGAAACGGCAATTCTTGGCCATGGGAGAAACGTAACGGTATTCGTTACAGATGTCAACCCCATGTGCGCAAAACGCACACCCTCCCCTTCTGCGCGGCACCGGCCGGGTTGGGAAAGAGTTAACGTGACGGCCTACTCCTTGCTGGATACGACGGAAGGCTGCCACGTTGAGCAAACGGAAATACCTCCTCGCCGCCCTGACCTCGCTGGCGCTGATGCTGTCCGCGGCGGTCTCCCTGCCTCTGGTCCTGGGCCTTGCCGGCGGTCACGCCGGATCGGCGCCGCCGGCCGAGGCGAGCTATTCGGACCTGCGGACCCTGCTGAGCCAAGGCAAGGCGCGCAGCGTGGATTTCTACGGCCAGTCCCTGGCCGTCGCCACCGATGCCGCCGGCACCCTGCACCGCGCCCAGGTGCCGCCGCTGGTGGCGGCCCGGCTGGCGGAAGACGCCGCCGCAAGCGGCGCCCAGGTCAGCTTCCGCCCCGAGCATAACGCGCCCTCGGCCGCCGGGCTGGACGGCGAAATCGCCCTGGCGGTGGCCGGAAACCTGGCGGTGCTGGCGCTGTTCGCCGGGGCGTGGTGGCATTTCGGCATCCGCGGCGGCAGCATGCCCAACCTGTTCGGCCGTGGCAACCGCGCCACCCTGGTGGACGGCGCCCGCATCGACGTGCGCTTCGCCGACGTCGCCGGCTGCGACCACGAGAAGATCGAGCTGATGGAAGTGGTGGAGTTCCTGAAGGACCCGCGCCGCTTCGCCAAGCTGGGCGCCCGCGTGCCCACCGGCGTGCTGATGAGCGGCCCGCCCGGCACCGGCAAGACCCTGCTGGCCCGTGCCGTGGCCGGCGAGGCCGGGGTGCCGTTCTTCTCGATCTCGGGCTCGGATTTCGTCGAGATGTTCGTCGGCGTCGGCGCCGGCCGGGTGCGCAAGATGTTCGCGAGCGCCAAGAAGAAGGCGCCGTGCATCCTGTTCATCGACGAAATCGACGCGGTCGGCCGTCAGCGTTCCGGCTCCAACGCCCGCTCGGCCCATGAAGAGCGCGAGCAGACCCTGAACCAGCTGCTGGTCGAGATGGACGGCTTCAAGCCCAATTCCGGCGTGGTGGTGATCGCCGCCACCAACCGTCCCGACATCCTGGACGAGGCCCTGATGCGCCCCGGCCGGTTCTCGCGCCATGTGGTGCTGCAAACCCCGGACGTGGCCGGCCGCCACAGCATCCTGGGCGTGCATGCGGCCAAGGTGACCATGGACCCGGCCACCGACCTGAACGTGGTGGCGCGCGGCTGCCCCGGCTTTTCGGGCGCGCAGCTGATGCATCTGGTCAACGAGGCCGCCATCATCGCCGCCCGCGCCGGCCGCGCGGCGGTGACCATGGTGGATTTCGAGGCGGCCAAGGACCGCATCCTGATGGGCACCGAGCGCCCCAACATCATGGGCGAGGAAGACCGCCGCCTGACCGCCTATCACGAAGCCGGCCACGCCGTCGTCGCCCTGCACTGCCCGGCCTCGGACCCCATCCACAAAGCCACCATCGTGCCGCGCGGCCAGGCCCTGGGCATGGTGGTGCGGTTGCCGGAAAAGGACAGCCCGGCCCTGCGCCGATCGAAGCTGAAGGCCGATCTGGCGGTGGCCATGGGCGGCCGCGCCGCCGAGGAGCTGATCTTCGGCATGGACGAAATTTCCACCGGCGCTTCCGGCGACATCCAGATGGCCAGCCGCATCGCCCGCAAGATGGTCACCGAATGGGGCATGAGCGACCGCCTGGGACTGGTGGCCTTTGGCGGCGCCCACGGCGATCCCTATACCCCCGAGGGCATGCGGGCCGACAACACCAGCCAGGAGATCGATGGCGAAATCCGCAAGCTGGTGGCGGAAGGCCGCGCCCGCGCCCTCAACATCCTCAAGACCCACGCGGCCGAACTGGAAGCGGTGGCCCAGGCCTTGC
>DATGXU010000016.1:0-13059 GCA_035298685.1 Magnetospirillum sp.
ACACCCAGCAATTGCAGTCGTTCAGGCCGAATTGCAGGGTCATCACCTCGGGGGCCAGCGCCTGCACGTCGGCGCCGAAGCGTTCCAGCCCCTGGCGGGTGGTCTGGCCCGACACGCCCTTGTTGACCATCATCAGGTTGACCGGCGTGTCCAGGTAGTCGCGGGTCAGCCGAAAGCTCAACAGGTCGGTCCAGCGCAACGCCGGCTCCACATACTGCCCCTCGGTGATGGAATCGCCCATGTAGACGACGGTGACGGCCCTCGGGGTCATGGGGTCGGTTCTCCCGGTTGGGTTGGCGATCACAGCTCTTTGACCTTGCGCGCCCGCACCACCAGTTCCTGCGGCCGCATCCATAGCGCGGCAATCCAGGCGGGCCAGCGGGTGACGTCCACCGGCGACGCCAGTGTCCGGCTGAAATGGTCCTTGAAGCGTTGATAGATCTGGCGGCGGCGTGCGCCCGCCATCCAGAACGGCTGCGGCGTCGACAGCCAAAAGCCGTCGCGGCGGAATGTTTCGATATCGAACCCGGCTTCCGGCAATTCGCGGTGGATGATGTCCTCGCTGAACGAGCGCAGATGGACGAAGCGGTAGCGGCAGCCCAGGAACGGCGAATATTTCAGCAGGCTTTCCACCAGCGGAACCCGCAGCACCAGCAATCCCGACGGCCGCAGCGCCTTGTTGGCGCAATAAAGGAACGAGCCCAGGTTCAGCACGTGCTCGGCCACGTCGGTGGCGGTCAGGATGTCGAATTCGTCCTGGAACGGCAGGTTTTCCGCGTTCGCCAGCACCGGCACCAGCCGGTCGTGGTCCAGGGTTTCCAGATAGGGCAGGGCGATATCGACGGCGGTGACACTGGCGGCGCCGGCCTTCAGCATGGCGCGGGCCAGATAGCCCTGGCCCACCCCCACCTCGCACACGCGGGCGCCGCGCAAGCGCCGGCCCAGCACCGACACCAGATTGGCCGCCTGATGGCCGACATAACGCAGATCCAGGATTTCGCTGGCCAGATCGTCGGCGGCGATGCGGTCGTAATTGCCCTGATAGCCCTTGAACAGGGCGCTGTCGCGGTCGGCCGCCGACAGCATGACGCGCACGCGACCGTTCGTTTCGCCTTGCCAATGACAACTGGCGCAGTCTTGGGTGTCGCTCAGGGCGGCGCGGCATTGCGGGCACAGCAGCATCAGGCGCCCCCCACCTGCCAGTGGGCGTCGGGATGGATCAGCGACGGGTCGTCGGCATGGCGGGCACGGACCGAAAAGTCGAAGCTGCGCGACAACAGGTCGTAATGCGAGGCCTCGGCCAGCCGGTCCAGGTCCAGCTCCTTGTAGAGGGCGGCGGAAAACACGTAATCGCCGTTGCCGTAGGGGATGCGGTCGTAGCGCAGCGCGACCTCGATGTCCTCGCCCGCCGCGCCGGTCAGGGTGTGCTGGTCGCTGACGTGGCGGGTCAGCACCCGGCCATCGGCGGTGAACACCACGATGACGAAGCGACAGGGGAATTCGCCGCTGTCGCCAAAGGCGACGCGCAGGCGGAAGGTGGCCGGCTCGCCGGTGCGGAACAGGCGGCGGGGACTGCCGGCGCCGTCCACCACCTCGACGGCGGCGATGGTCAGGCCGGTGGCGCCTTGCCAGCGCGACGGGCCGCTGTCCTCGGGCACCGCCAGGGTGTCGTGCAGCACCTTGGTGCGCAGCCAGTCATTGTCCAGCACGCCGCGGCCGCCCTGCTTCAGCTCGTATTCCAGCCGATGCGAGAATTCCTCGTAGGCGCGCACCACCCGCAGCGCCTCGCCGTCCATCACCACCCGCCCCCGCTCCAGCCAGACGGCGCGGTCGCAGAATTGCAGCACCTGCTGGGCCGAATGCGACACCAGCAACAGCGTGCAGCCCGAGCCGGTGAGCTGGCGCATGCGGGCGGCGGATTTGGCGCTGAAATAGGCGTCACCCGCCCCCAGCACCTCGTCCACCACCAGGATGTCGGGGCGGATGGCGGTGGCGGCGGCGAATTGCAGCCGCGAGCGCATGCCCAGGGAATAGGTTTTCAGCGGCTGGTCGGCGAACGGGCCCAACTCGGCGAAGTCCAGCACCTCGGCCAGCGCGGCATCCAACGCCGCGCCGCTCAGGCCGTTGTACAGTAGCGAGGAACGGACGTTCTCGCGGCCGGTGAAATCGTGGTGGAAGCCTAAGCCCACCTGCATCAGCGCCTGCACGGTGCCGTCGATGTGCACCGAGCCGGCGGTGGGGGCGAAATTGCCGGTGATCAGCTTCAACAGGGTGGTCTTGCCGGCGCCGTTGCGGCCCACCAGGGCCACCCGCTCGCCGTGGCGCACGGTAAGCTCCACCCCGTCCAGCGCCATGAAGGTCTTGGCCTTGCCGCGCTGCCAGGGCAGCCAGCGATCCAGCCCCAGCACCGCCAGCGCCTGCTGGTGCAGCGAGTCGTACAGCCGGTAAATCTTGCGGACGGAACACAGGCGGATGGCGGCCGCCGCCGGGGCCGGCTCCGGCTCAGGCGTAGTCGAAAAACACGAGCTTGGCGCGGCGGAACATCCAGTGTCCGAGGAAGAATACGGCAAGACTTGAAAGCCCCCCAACCAGGACGATCCAGGTGGGAGGCATTTGGTTCATCAGCACCAGATGTTGAATAGAGATCACGAAATAGGCGAGCGGATTTAGATACATCAGCGGCTTCAGCGCCTCGGGCAGCATGGACGGCGTATAGGCAATGGGCGTGATGATCAGCAATACCATGTTGGCATAGGTCAGCATTTGCTGAATGTCCCTGACCACAAGGTTGGCCAGCGACAGCACCCACACCACGCCCATGGTGAAGGCCGCCTGGAACACCAGCACCACCGGCACCAGCAGCGCATGCCACGACCAGTGGGAAAAGGCGGCGTCGCCGGCCAGCACCAAGGCCAGGCCCACCACCGCCGGAACCATGGCGATCAGCACCGCCCGCACCGGCACCAGATCGGCGGGGAAAACGGTGTTGAGCAGCAATTCCTTGTTGGCCGACAGCGAGGTGGCGCCCAGCTGCAACGCCTCGCCGAAGGCAAGGAACGGGATCAGGCCGCAGAACACGTAAAGAAGATAATCGGCAGGGGCGAAATCCGGCGGCCTGACCCGCAGCACGGCGCCGTAGATGACCGCATAAAGCGCCATCAGCAAGGCCGGCCCCATCAGCACCCAGGCCGCGCCCATCAGCGAGCCGGCATAGCGCCGCCGCACCTCGACCCAGGTGGTGGAAATCAACAGCGCGCGGCGCGCGGCAAGAACGGCGAAAGGCGCGGCAAGAAAGGCGAGCATGGCCGTGTACCGTTTGCGGTTGAAGACGAAGGTGGCAACGCTTTCGTCGGCAAGCCGGTACGGAACCTGGAACTCAGGCGATTTCTTCCAACTGCTCGGGACCGGCCAGCCGATAACGGGTGCCGGTGAGCGGGCAGACCAGATCCTGGCCCAGCCGCCCGCCGGCCTTGCTCATCCAGCCGATGCGGCGGGCGGGAACCCCGGCCATCAGCGCATAGGCGGGCACGTCCTTGGTGATCACCGCGCCGGCGGCGACGAAGCAATATTCGCCCAGGGTGTGGCCGCAGACGATGGTGGCGTTGGCGCCGATGGTGGCGCCGCGCCGCACCACGGTGGGGCGGTACTCGCTTTTGCGCTCGATCTCGGCGCGCGGGTTGATGACGTTGGTGAACACGCAGGACGGCCCGCAGAACACGCCGTCCTCCAGCGTCACGTCGTCGTAGATCGAGACGTTGTTCTGCACCTTGACCTTGTCGCCCAGCACCACGCGGTTGCCGACGAACACGCCCTGGCCCAGCGAGCAGCCGGCGCCGATGGTGGCGCCGCCGCTGACATGCACCCAGTGCCAGATGCGGGTGCCGGCGCCGATGGTGGCGCCGTCATCGACGATGGCGCTGGGGTGGACGGTATAGGCGGGCGCGGTCATGCCGAGGCCACCGCGCGGGCGCAGAACGGATGATAATCGCCCACCAGCCCCTGGGGCGTGGCGTTGCGGATGTCGTAGACCGCCTCGATCGAGGCGCGCGCGTCGTCCAGGCCGAAGCCGCCGCCGCTCAGGATATGCTGATAGCTGACGGTGTGCAGGTCGGTGAAGCCTTCCGAGAACTCAAGCTCCTGGTTCTCGATCAGGATCGAGCGATAGGTGCGCTTGCCGGCGGCCACCGCCTCGGGCGGCAGGTTGTCGGCGTCGATGGACAGGAACCAGCGCACGCGGGCGCGTTCGTATTCCAGATAGCCGGCCGCCGTCTTGGCTTGATGGATGTGGACGGTGCTGGCCTTGCGCTGGCCGAACACCCAGGCCAGCATGTCGAAGAAATGCACGCCGATATTGGTGGCGATGCCGCCCGACTTGTTGACCTCGCCCTTCCAGCTGGTGTGGTACCAGTGCCCGCGCGAGGTCAGATAGGTCAGGTCGACGTCGAAAATCTTGTCCTTCGGCGCCGCGGCGATCTTGCGGCGCAGCTCGCAAATGGCCGGGTGCAGGCGAAGCTGCAGGATGTTGTAGAGCCGGTGGCCGGATTCCTTTTCGATTTCGGCCAAAGCGTCGATGTTCCACGGGTTCAGCACCAGCGGCTTTTCGCAGATGGCGTGGGCGTGGTTGCGCAGGCTGAAGCGGATGTGGGCGTCGTGCAGGTAGTTGGGCGAGCAGATGGACATATAGTCCACCGGCTGCCCCCGGCGGCGCAGCTTGTCGACATGGCGGTCGAAACGCTCGAACTCGATGAAGAAATCGGCATCGGGGAAATAGCTGTCGATGATGCCGACGCTGTCATTGGGGTCCAGGGCGGCCACCAGCTGGTTGCCGGTGTCTTTGATCGCCTTCATGTGGCGAGGGGCGATGAACCCGGCGGCGCCGATCAGCGCAAAGCGCGTCATGGATGTCCTCATCGATCGCTGGCCCGCAGGGGCCGAACATCACGGGGAAAAGGCAGGCTAGCGCAGGGCGGGCGGGGCGATCCATCGCCCAAAGGTGCCGCCGCCATGGCCCCGGACCATGGCGGGCGGCGTTTCCACCCCTGGCTTCCGCCCCAAGCCGGCCGGCTTAGTGGCGGAAATGGCGCATGCCGGTGAACACCATGGCCAGGCCGGCTTCGTCGGCGGCGGCGATCACCTCGGCGTCACGCATGGAGCCGCCCGGCTGGATGATTGCGGTGGCACCGGCGGCGGCGGCGGCCAGCAGGCCGTCGGCGAACGGGAAGAAGGCGTCGGACGCCACCACCGAGCCGATGGTGCCGGGCTGGGCCAAGCCGGCGGCGTCGGCCGCCTCCTTGGACTTCCAGGCGGCGATGCGGCTGGAATCGACGCGGCTCATCTGGCCGGCGCCGATGCCCACGGTGGCGCCGCCCTTGACGTAGATGATGGCGTTGGACTTGACGTGCTTGCAGATGCGGAAGGCGATCAGCATGTCCGCCAGTTCCTGCTCGGTGGGGGCGCGCTTGCTCACCACCTTGAGGTCGGTCAGGGCGACGCGGCCGTTGTCCTTGGTCTGGAACAGATAGCCGCCGGCCACCGGGCGAAGGGTCATGCCGGGGGTGGACGGGTCGGGCATGCCGCCGGTGACCAGCAGGCGCAGGTTCTTCTTGGCGGCGAAGGCGGCCACGGCGGCCTCGTCGGCCTCGGGGGCGATCACCACTTCGGTGAACAGCTTGCAGATTTCCTCGGCGGTGGCGCCGTCCAGGCGGCGGTTGATGGCGACGATGCCGCCGAACGCCGACACCGGGTCGCAGGCCAGCGCCGCCTTATAGGCGCTCAGCACGTCGCTGCCGGTGGCGACGCCGCAGGGATTGGCGTGCTTGATGATGGCGACCGCCGGCTGGTCGAACTCGGCCGCCAGCTCATAGGCGGCGTCGGTGTCGTTGAGGTTGTTGTACGACAGTTCCTTGCCCTGCAGCTGGCGGGCGGTGGCGACGCCGGGGCGCTGCTCGCCGGTGACGTAGAAAGCCGCCTTCTGGTGCGGGTTCTCGCCATAGCGCAGGCTCTGCTTCAGCTCGCCGGCCACCACCACGCGGCGGGGGAAGGTGTCGCCCAGTTCCTTGGCGAACCACTGCGAGATGGCGGCGTCGTAGGCGCCGGTGCGGGCATAGGCGGTGGCGGCCAGACGCTTGCGCAGCGCCAGGGTGGTGGCACCCTGGTTGGCCGACATGGCTTCCATCACCACGCCGTAATCCTCGACGTCCACCACCACGGTGACGGCGTCGTGGTTCTTCGAGGCGGCGCGGATCATGGCGGGGCCGCCGATGTCGATGTTCTCGACGCAGGTGTCGTAATCGGCGCCCTTGGCCACGGTGGCCTCGAACGGATAGAGGTTCACCACCAGCAGGTCGATGGGGGTGATGCCGTGGGCGGCCATGGCCTGCTCATGCTCGGAATTGCCGCGAATGCCCAACAGGCCGCCATGCACCTTGGGGTGCAGGGTCTTGACGCGGCCGTCCAGCATTTCCGGGAAGCCGGTATGGTCGGCCACGTCCACCACGGCCAGGCCGGCGTCGCGCAGCGCCTTGGCGGTGCCGCCGGTGGACAGGATCTCGACTCCGCGCTCGGCCAGGAAACGCCCGAATTCGATCAGTCCGGTCTTGTCGGACACAGAAAAAAGAGCACGGCGAATCGGGCGGTCGGTCATGACGAGCCTCTTGTCAGGGGAGCGGTTGGGAATACGAACGCGCCGTATATCACAATCGTAAGGGTGTGGGCAGGGGGTTAGAGCATGCTTGGGCCGACGAATATGCACGCCGCGCCCACGGACAGCCCGTCGGCATCCATGTTGTGCCGGGGTGGGGCGGGGAGTATAAGCTCGTCAATCATTTCCGCCCCGCTTGCGGTCGGCCACGGCGCGCCGCCGCTCCGTCCGCCAGCCTTGCCGGGACGACGACAGACATGACGACCATCCCCTTCATCGACCTTGCCGCCCAGCGCCGCCTGTTGGGCGACCGCATCGACCAGGCCATCAGCCGGGTCCTGGACCATGGCGGCTATATCCTGGGGCCCGAGGTGGCCGAGTTGGAGGCGCGGCTGGCGCGCTTCTGCGGCGCCGGCCATGCGGTGACCTGCGCCAACGGCACCGACGCGCTGCAGCTGGTGCTGATGGCCGAGGGGGTGGGGCCGGGCGACGCCGTCTTCGTGCCCGCCTTCACCTTCGTCGCCACCGCCGAGGTGGTGCCGCTGGTGGGGGCGACGCCGGTCTTCGTCGATGTGCTGCCCGACACCTTCACCATGGATGTGGAAAGCCTGGACGCCGCCGTGGACGCCGCCGTCGCCCTGGGCCTGCGCCCGCGCATGGTGGTGCCGGTGGATCTGTTCGGCCAGCCCGCCGATTATCCCGCCATCGCCCGGGTGGCGCGCCGCCATGGCATGCTGGTGATGGCCGACGCCGCCCAAGGCTTCGGCGGCAGCCTGAACGGCCGCGCCGTCGGCGCTTTGGCCGATTACACCACCACCAGCTTCTTCCCGGCCAAGCCGCTGGGCTGTTACGGCGACGGCGGCGCCATCTTTACCGATAACGGCGACCGCGCCGAGCTGCTGCGCTCGCTGCGCATGCACGGCAAGGGCCAAGATCGTTACGACAACGTGCGGATTGGCCTCAACAGTCGCCTCGACACCCTTCAGGCCGCCATCCTGCTGGTCAAGCTGGACGTGTTCGCCGACGAGATCCAGGCGCGCGAACGCATCGCCCGGCGCTACAACGACCTGTTGGCCGATGTGGCCAAGGTGCCGGTGGTGGCGGCCGGCGCCCAATCGGCCTGGGCTCAGTACACCCTGGTGGTGGACGACCGCGCCCGGGTGGCCGAAATCTGCAAGGCCGCCGGAATTCCCACCGCGATCTATTATCCCATTCCGCTGAACCGCCAGACCGGCTATGCCCATTACCCCAGCGTGCCCGGTGGCGTGCCGGTGGCCGACGCCCTGGCCCAGCACGTGATCAGCCTGCCCATGCACCCCTATCTGGACGAGCCCACCCAAGACCGCGTCGTCGCCGCCGTCAGGTCGGCGCTGCAGGGATGAACGTGGTGCACAGCAAGGCCTGCGCCGATCCCCGCGCGGCGCCGAAGCAGGGAAATCCGCTGCGAAAGTTCCTGGGCGACGGCGCCCTGTACATGGCGGTGGTGATCCTTCAGAAGGCCTGTTCGTTCTTTACCGTTCCCATCCTCACCCATGTTTTCGCGCCCGACGATTACGGCCTGATCCTGCTGCTGACCAATGCCAGCGGGTTGCTGGCGGTGGTGCTGGGGCTGGGGCTGGAAATGGCCATGGTGATCTATCTGGCCGAGGCTACCGATCCGCGCCAGATCCGCCTGATCGCCTCGACCACCCTGTGGATAAGGCTGGTGCTGTTCGGCTGTTCGCTGGCCGCCATCCTGGCGTTTCTGGCGCCTGTCGCCACGATATTGGTGCCGGGCCGGAACGATGTTCTGTCTACGGTGGCCATGGCGGCGGTCAGCATGTTCTGCATGGCCATGCTGCAGCATTTCGGCCAGATCCTGCAGGCCCAGGCGCGCAACCGCGCCCGCGCCTTCATCGAATTGATGGTCACCATCATCTGGGTGGTCACCATCATGCTGGGCGTTCTGGTGTTCCACTGGGGCCCGACCGCCATTTATGTGCCCGGCCTGATCATGGGGCTGGTGCTGATCCCCATCTATCTGGTGCTGACCCGCGACAGCTTCGGGTTCTGCTTTTCCCTGCCGGTGGCGCGCCGGCTGCTGCAGGTGGGGCTGCCGCAGATGCCGGCCAACGTGGCCGCCGTCACCATGACCAGCTCGGCCAGCTTCTTCGTCCAGGCCGGCGTTTCGCTGGCGGCGGTGGGCGTGCTCAACGCCGCCGCTTCGCTGGCCAACATGGTGTCGCTGTTCTTCTTTCCGTTCGCCCAGATCTGGCTGCCCTTCGTCCATCGCCACCAGGACAGCCCGATGGCGCGGGCCGATTTCGTCAAGATCCACACGCTGTATCTGTGGGGGCTGGCGCTGGTGCTGGCCGGGGTCGGGCTGTTCGCCCAGGAAGCCACGATGATTGTTTTGGCGCCGGAATATCGTCAGGCCTTCCTGTACGTGCCGCCGCTGATCGCCGCCGCCATGGCCTTCGAGATCGGCAACGTCTTCGCCATCGGCCTGGGCATCGCCAAGAAGACCTATCACCGCGCCTGGGTGATGGCGCTCTGCGCCGCGCTTTACCTGGGGTCCATGTGGCTGCTGTTGCCGCGACTGGGGCTGTGGGCGGTGCCGCTGTGCGCGCTGGCGGCCTATACGGTGGGCGGCGTTCTGCTGACCCGCCTGTCGAACCGCTATTACGCCGTGCCCTATGCCTGGGGCCGGGCGCTGGCCTTCGCCGGGGTGACCCTGGCGGTGGTGCTGGGTCTGTACCGGCTGGAGGTATCGGTGCCGGCCTTCCTGATCAAGACCGGCGCCTTTGCCGCGCTGGCGGCGGTGGCGCTGTGGCTGAACCGCGACAGCCTGAAATGGAAAGGCTTCAGCCGGCGGGCGCCAGACCGCGCGTGAATTCGGGCACCAGCCCTTGCACCAGGGCGGTGGCGGCCTCGGTATCGCGGCGCAGGCAGGCGTTTTCCAGCTCGGCCAGCCGGGCTGACAATTCACCGATGTCCACCAGTCGGGGCGAGGCCAGCAGCACGCCCTGGGCCTGGGTCGGCACCGGCGCCTCGGCGCCGTGGAAGATCTCCTCGAACAGCTTTTCGCCGGGGCGCAGGCCCGAGAACACGATGCGGACGTCGTGGTCGGGCCGCAATCCGGCCAGCCGGATCATCTGACGGGCCAGCTCGACGATCTTGACCGGCTTGCCCATGTCGAGAACATAGATCTTGCCATGGTCGTGGTGTTCCTGCACCGCCATGGACGACGCCTGCAGCACCAGCTCCACCGCCTCGCGGATGGTCATGAAATAGCGTTCCATGTCCGGATGGGTGACGGTGATGGGGCCGCCGGCCGCCAGCTGGGCCTGGAAGCGCGGCACCACCGATCCGGTCGAGCCCAGCACGTTGCCGAAGCGCACGGTGACGAAGCAGGTGCCGGTCTGGGTCAGGTCCAGCGCCTGGCAATAGCTTTCCGCCACCCGCTTGCTGGCGCCCATGACATTGGTGGGGTTCACCGCCTTGTCGGTGGAAATCATCACCATGGCGCGCACCCCCGCGGCCACGCAGGCTTGGGCCACGTTGCGGCTGCCGATGGCGTTGGTCAGGATGCCTTCCACCGGGTTGCCTTCGACCAGCGGCACGTGCTTCAGGGCGGCGGCGTGGAACACCAGGTCGGGGCGTTCCTCGGCGAACAGGCCGTCGATGACGGCGCGGTCGCGCACATTGGCGATCACCGCGCGGCGGTCGACGGCGGGGAAGCGTTCCGCCACCTCCATGTCGATGGTGTACAGCGCGAATTCGCTGGCTTCCACCAGCACCAGCCGGCTGGGGCCCAGGGTGGCGATCTGGCGCACCAGCTCGGAACCGATGCTGCCGCCGGCCCCGGTGACCAGCACGCGGCGGTTGGCGATCAGGCGCGAAATGCCGGCGCGGTCCAGCACCACCTGGGGCCGGCCCAGCAAATCCTCGACGGCGATGGGGCGCACCTGCACGCGATCCTCGGCCTCGCGGAAATCGGTCATGCGCGGCAGGCGCGCCAGCGACATGCCGTGTTCGTCGGCCACTTCCAGCAGCTCGCGGATCAGGTCGCCGTCGGTGATCTCGGACGACAGCAGCAGCCGCTGCGGCGCCAGGGCACCGCCCTTCAGCCGGGCCAGCAGCGGGCCGCATTCCGCCACCGCGCAGATCACCTCGACGCCGTGGATCTTGCGGCCGACCCGGCTGGCGTCGCGGCCGATGATGGCGACCACGTGATAGCCGGCGTCGGGCGCCTGGGCGCAATGGCGGATGAACATGTCGGCCTGATCGTCGGCCCCCACCAGCAGCACCGGCACCGCCTGGCCCGAGGCCGCCCGGCGGCGCTGGCGGCTGTTGTCCTTGATGGCGCGATACAGAAGGCGCGGCGCCCCCAGCAGCACCAGCAGCACCATCATCTGAATCAGCGGCAGCGAGCGCGGCATGCCGTCGAGGCGGTTCATCAGGAACAGCACCGGCAGCGCCACCAGGATCGAGATGCCGATGCCGCGCGTGATGGTGATCAGATCGTTGATCGAGGCATAGCGCCACACCCCGCGATACATGCCGGTGGCGCGGAAGGTGACGATGGCGACGGCGGTGAAGGTGGGCGTCGCCACCGTCAGGAAGCCGCCATAGGGGCCCAGGTCGCCCACGCGCAAGGCCAGGGCGATGGCCGGCGACAGCGCCGCCCAAAGGATGTCATGCAGGAAGGCGATGTTCGCGCGCGACAGGACGGGCACTCTTCCAGGCTCCAGACGATGGGTGGACGGACCTTATCAGAGAAGCGGGCCGCCCAACAATGCACCCCTCCCGCCGGGGCCGGTCATAGGATGGATGCGTAGGTCTCAAGGATGGCGGCGTTGACCACCCGGGCGGAAAACCGGGTTTCCAGGCGGCGGCGGGCCTCGGCCCCCAGGCGGCGGCGGTCGTCGGCCGAGCGGGCCAGCCGTTCGATGGCGTCGGCCAGCGGCGCTGCGGCGCGGTCGGGAACCAACAGGCCGTTGGCGTCGTGCTCCACCAGTTCGCGGCAGCCGGGAACGTCGGTGGTGATCAGCGGGCGGCCGCAGGCGGCGGCTTCCAGCAATGCCTTGGGCAGTCCCTCGCGATAGCTGGGCAGCACGGCGATATGGGCGCGCGCCCACACCGCGCGCATGTCCGCCTGATGCCCCCACCATTCCACCACCCCTTCGGCGGCCCAGGCTTCCAGCTGGTCGCGCGGGATGTTGCGCGGGTTGGCGGGGTCGCCGTCGCCGGCCAGCACCACCCGCACCGGCACGTGGCGAGCCTTCAGCAGGCGGGCGGCCTCGACCAGCTCGCCCACGCCCTTGTCCCACAGCATGCGTGCCGGCAATACCGCGATCGGCGGGCCGTCCTCGGGCTCGGGGCTGGGGGTCCAGCTGTCGGGGTCCACGCCCGATCCCCGGATCAGGCGAATTCGTTCCGCCGACGTAAACATCTCGGCGGCGGCGCGGTCGTCCTGGTTCTGCACGATCACCCGGCGACGCGGGCGATCCAGCAGCAGGCGCAGCACCCGCCCCAGCACGCCGCGCAGCAGGCGGGCCTTGGCGCTGTCGCTGATGAACAGATAGCCCATGCCGGAAATGGTGGCGACCAGCGGCCGCCCGCCCGGCAGCGCCGCCGCCAGCGCCGACACCAGCACCGGCTTGAGGGCGAAGGCATGGACCAGGGCGACATGGCGGCGTCGGCACAGCCGCGCCAGCCGCCAGACGGCGGCCAGGTCGGTCCAGGGGGCGGCCAGATTGCGGCTGATGGGAATGGTTTCGACGCGGAAACCGGCGGCGCGGATGTCGTCGACGCGGTCGCCCGGCGGCACTACCGCGATCACCTCGTACCCCGCCTGTTGCGCCGCCTTGGCCAGCTCCAGCCGGTGCGACAGGAAATGCCAGTCCTGGCCGCTGACCAGGGCGACGGTCTTCGTCTTCATGACTGCGGACGCCGGCTCTTGGGCACGATCAGGGCGATCAGCACGATCAGGCTGCCCTGCCACCAGGTGTTCCACAGCGAGAAATTGAACAGGTTGGCCGCCCAATAGGTCACCCACAGGCACAGCCCCACCAGCAATGCCGGGTCGCCATCGCGGCCCCAGCGGCGGGCCAGCAGCACCGGCACCGCCAGCACCACCGCGATCAACGGCAGCGCGCCCACCAGCCCGGCCTCGGACAGGATGTGGATGATCCAGTTGTGGGTGTGCGACGGGATGAATTCGGCCCCCACCAATTCGGGGATATTGTTGCCGGCGCCGGCCACCGAGCTGATCACCCCCAGGCCCCAGCCGGTCAGCGGGCGTTCGGCGAAGCGGTCCAGGGCGAATTGCCAGATTACCTGCCGGTGCGCATCCACCAGCCAGACCGGGGCGAACTGGCGGTATCCGCCCATGGTCACCGGCGGCGTCAGCGACAGCGCCCAGGCCAGCGCGGCGG
>DATGXU010000017.1:0-8351 GCA_035298685.1 Magnetospirillum sp.
GGCCTTGCGCATCGACGCTGAAGCACCGTCGGGCAGCTTCCTGCGCGGCGACGGACAGGTCGGCCAATAGCCGGGCGTCGCCGGCCAGCCGGCGCACCTGCCGCGCCGACTGCGCCACGTCGGCGACAGGAAACAGCAGGCCGGTACGGTCGTGCTCGACCACATGGTCGGTGACGCCCGGCAGCAGCGACGCCACCGGCACGCAGCCCATGGCCATGGCTTCCGCCAGGGCCAGCCCGAAGCCTTCGAACCGCGACGGGAACAGCAGCACGTCGTGGTCGGCCAGCACCGCACCGACACCATCCGCCGGCACCGCGCCGACGAAGCGCACGCGATCCCCCAGCGGGGCGCAGCGGCGGCGCAACTCGGCTTCGTCCGGCCCCGATCCGGCGACGGTCAGATGCAGCGGAACATCGGTCAGCCGCTCGAGGATGCGCGGCAGCCAGAACACCCCTTTGGCGGCATCCTCGATCCGCCCGAGCCATACCAGACGCAACGGCGCATTGGCATCGCGCAGCGGGCGCACGGGCGGCGGCCCCGGCTCGATGGCATTGGTGATGGCGTGGGTGAGGCGGGGGTCGAAGCCGAACCGGCGCACCAGATCCGAGCGAATGCGCGGCGACACCCCGATGGTCGCATGCACGTGGGCGCCGATGGCGGCGGCGGCGGCATAGGTGCCCGGCGTGACGTTGTGGACCAGCATGATCCGCAACACGCGGGCGTCCAGGTAGCGGGCGACGTTGGTCTGGACCTGATCGGCCAGCACGTTGACGATCACGCACTCGGCGCCGGTGTCCTCAAGATGGCGGACCAGGGCGCCGGCCACCAGCGGCGGGCACGTCTCATCGGGGGCGACGATTGTGCCGAACCGCATTTCCTCGGGCCACGGGCTGCGGGCCAGCCTGGCGGCGTCGGCGGCACCGGCGCCCAGCCAGGTCACGCTGTGTCCGCGCACCCCCAGCCCGGCCCGCAGGTGGCGATAGACGGTGTAGGTGCCGCCCATGTGCGGAATGCCGAAGAAGACGATGCGCATCACCGCCCCCGTCGGCCGAAGCGCCCGAACGGACCGAGGTGCAGGTGCTCGCCGCGGAAGCCGTATTTCACCACCAGCGAATGCAGCGCGGCCACCATCACCAGTCCCACCAGCATCAGCCGCTCGGGCACCGCCATCTGCCACGCGGTGACGCCGATGGCCCCCAGCAGGGTGGCACTGCCGGCGCACATCATGACCGCCAGCGGCAACGGCACCCCTCGATCCACCAGCAGGTGGTGCAGATGCCGCCGGTCGGCCGAGAACGGCGTGCGCCCGGCCAGCATGCGGCGCACCATGACGCTGACCATGTCGATGGCCGGCAGCGCGATGATCCAGCACAGCGCCACCAGCGGCATTTCCGGCACCGAGGGACGCTGGCTCAGGCGCACCGTCAGCATGGCGACGCAGGCGCCCAGCATCATGCTGCCGGCGTCGCCCAGGAACACGTCGGCGCGGTCACGCCAGGGATGGCGCAGGTTGTAGACCAGGAAGCCCAGGATGGCGAACACCATCACCAGCGCCACCAACGCCGCTTCCATGTCGCCCACCCCGACCGCCAGATAGGCCTGCCACGACAGCGCCACCACCGCCAGGCTGCCGGCCAGGCCGTCGATGCCGTCGATCAGATTGAAGGCGTTGATGACCGCCACCATGAAGAACACGGTCAGCGGCAGCGCCGCCGTGCCCAGCACCATGGGGCCGGTGCCGAAGGGATTGCCCAGACTGACCAAGACGTCCTCGCCGGGAATGATCATGACCAGCGCCGCGACGGTCTGGCCCGCCAGCTTGATGCCGGCCGAGATATTCTGGCGGTCGTCGACGATTCCGACGACCACCAGGACGGCCAGTCCCGGCAGCATGCTTGGGATAGGGCCGCCGGACAGGCCCATCTGCAGAAAGGTGCAGCCGACGGCGAAGAAAATCGCGATTCCGCCCACCACGGGGATGCTGCCGGCGTGAAGCTTCCGGCTGTTGGGAACGTCCAACAGCCCCACCCGTTTCGCCAACAGCATCAGCGGCGGCATCGCGACCAGGGAAAGCAGGAAGGCGTTGAGGAAATAAGCGGAATAGGTCGCCATTGCGTCGCCCTCAGGTTGCCGAGCCGGGAAGGTCTTTACGCAGGTGCCGCCGCTCACGGCCCCGGCTGGGAGCCGCCTAGCAACCGGACACTATTCCCCCGCCATGCCCGAGCGCGATTCCGGCAAGGGCGTGAGACCGATCGGCAAAAAGGCTTACGCAGGGCGACTCATCCGCCGGCAGCGGGCGGCGCCATCCACCCCATTCCGCTTTAGGCTTAAACGACAGTCATACAAAATCACTAGACACATGCGTGTTGCACTGCAACATCCCACAGACATAGTCGGATGACATTGGTTTCGGATACAAGTACACACGGATTTCAAGAACCTTTTATGACGAATTCACTTACACTCCGTACCACTATATTTCCCGCAACTTCCGGATCCGTAGCGTTAGGATTTCATCGTCACCGACAAGCGTGCCCGTCGCGTTCACTACCGTGCGAGGCACCTGACAACGGCAATGAAATCGCGGAGCGGACCATGGTCGCTGCCATTCGATGCGAAGAGTTGATGAGCCGGGACGCGGCCGCACCGTCGGGGTGGCCGTCCTGCGCCGACGATACGGCGATGCCGCAGACGACGGTGCTGTTGCTGGACCGGCGCGCGCTGAACCGTGAGTGCCTGTCCAACTGGCTGGCGGTCAGGAAACCGGGCCTCGGCGTCGTCGCCCATGCCTCGGTTCGCGAGGCGGCAAGTCAGGGCGTGACCCTGCAGCCCCACAACGCCGTGGTGCTGTACAGCGTGGGCGCCGCCGCGCCGTCCGACCCCGAAGTCACCGAAGAAATCGCCCAGATCGAGGAAACATTCCCCGCCGTTCCCATCTTCCTGATCTCGGACAGCGAAGAGATCAGCCAGATCGTCGAGGCGCTGGATTTGGGCGTTCGCGGCTATATCCCCACCAGCATCGGCATTTCAGTGATCATCGGCGCCATCCAGCTGGTGCTGGCGGGCGGCACCTTCGTGCCGGCCGGGGCGCTGGCGTCGATCACCCGACGCGAAACCGTTCCGGCCAGCCAGGCCAGCAAAATTCTGGGGCACTTCACCCCACGCCAGGCGCAGGTGCTGTCGTGCCTGCGCCAGGGCAAGGCGAACAAGAACATCGCCTATGAACTGAACATGTGCGAGAGCACGGTGAAGGTGCATGTGCGGCACATCATGAAGAAGCTGAAGGCGACCAACCGCACCCAGGTCGCCTTTCTGACCAACCAGTTGTTTGGCGACGACAGCGAAACGCCGGCCGGGACGGCGGCGCAATAACGACGAAACCAAAGTTGCGGGGAGCACGCAACATGAAGGCACCTGTCGAGCGCACCGACGTCGAACCAGGCGTCCATTTGGGGTCTGTGGTCCACATCCTCGCCCGGCGCAAGCTGGCCTTCGTCGTCCCGCTGGCAACCGCCGGCCTGATCGGCTGGTCGGTGGCGGCGCACGACGTGAAGACCTATACCGCCACCTCGATGGTGGTTCTGGATGCGCGCAAGGTCCAGGTCGTCGACATCACCTCGGTGGTGTCGCAACTTCCGCAAGACAGCGCAGCCCTGCGCAGCGAGATGGATATCATTTCGTCACGCTCGGTGGCCGAGCGGGTGGCCCAGCGCCTGGAAGCCACCGCCCCGCCGCAGGCGCCGGCAATCCCGTTGTGGGCACGGCCGTTGCGCCAGTTGGACCAGACCTTCGACCTGGAATGGCTGCACGGGCTGGTGCGGGCGCTGAAGATCGCCCCGGCCAGTACCGGCAAGGACGATCCGGCCGACGATCTGCTGAACAATCTGCGGGTATCGAACGACGGACGGTCGTACACCATCAAGATCGCCTTCACCTCGCCGCAGCCCGAATATTCGGCGCTGGTGGCGAACCTGTTCGCCGAGGAATACATCGACCATCAGGTGCAAGGCAAAACCGCCCGCGCCCAGGAAGCCACCTCGTGGCTGGGCAGCCGCGCCAACGAATTGCGGGCCGCGCTTGAATCATCGGAACTGGCGATCGAGCGCGTCCGCGCCGAAAACGGCATCAGCGGCAGCAAGGGGGTGCGGCCCGAGGAAAACCAGCTGGCGGCCATGGAGCAGAACCTCAACGAGGTGCGCGCCCGCCGGCTGGAGGCCGAGGCCCGACTGGCGACCCTGCGGCAGGCGGCCGCCTACAGCAGCCCCGGCGAGCTGTCGCCCGCCTTGGGCTCCGAGCTGCTGGTCAAGCTGCGCGAACAGGAATCCGCCGCCCGCAAGCAGGTCGAGGAATTGCGCGGCCTGGGCACCACGCGCCATCCCGACTGGCCACGCCTGAACGCTGCGCTGGACGTCATCAAGGTGCAGATCCAGGAAGAAATGTCGCGCCTGATCGCGCGGCAAAGCAACGAGGTTTCGGCCGCCGCCGCGCAGGAGGCCATGCTGGGCAATTCCATCGCCAGATTGGTGAAGCAGCAGGGGCGCGAGGGCGCCGCCAACGTGCGCATTCGCCAATTGATGCGCGAGGCCGACGCCAACCGCGTCATCTACGAAACCTTCCTGAACCGCTATAAACAGACCATCGAGCAGGTCGGCTTTCAGGAGGCCGACGGCAAGATCGTCTCGCGCGCCGAGACGCCTTCG
The DNA here is from genome assembly GCA_035298685.1 of Magnetospirillum sp. Classification (GTDB taxonomy): domain Bacteria; phylum Pseudomonadota; class Alphaproteobacteria; order Rhodospirillales; family Magnetospirillaceae; genus Magnetospirillum. Next base: position 4,701 of record DATGXU010000017.1, read on the forward strand.
GCCCCCGACCGCAGCCGGTTCGTCCCCATCCTCGCCATCTCGGTGCTGTGCGGCCTGATCGGCGGCAGCCTGCTGGTGACGATGCGAGAGCATTTCGACCGCACCCTGCGCGACCCCGACAGCACCGAACGGACCACCGGCCTGCCGGTCATCGGCGTCGTTCCCGCGCTGGCGGCGCCGTGGCCGACCTGGGCCAACGATCTGCGCACGCCCACCCCCGCCCAGAACGAGGCCCTGCGCCTGGCTTACCTGACCATGCGCCGCGACCGCGCACCGGGGCAGGACGCGCGCACCATCATGGTCACCTCGGCCATGCCGCGCGAGGGCAAGACCGCGTTCTGCCTGTCGCTGGCCCGCATGCTGCGCAAGGATGGCCGCCGGGTGCTGGTGCTGGATGCCGATCTGCGCGGCACCCGGGTGGGCCGAAGCCAGGGCATCGATCCCTCGGCCCTGAACGAAGTGCTGGTGGGGGCCCGCGCCCTGCCCGATGCGGTCAGGATCGAGAAGTTCTCGGGCGCCCATTATCTGGGCGTGCTGGCCCGCTGTCCCAATCCCCAGGGCATCCTGGCCTCGGCCGCCTTCGGCCATCTGCTTGAACTGTGCACCAACGCCTATGACACGGTGATCATCGACAGCCCGGCGCTGAGCGCGGTGGCCGACGCCGCCATGGTCGGCGCGCTGGCCGACGTCAACCTGTTCATGGTGCGCGAGGGGCATACCGACGGCGAACAGGCACGCCGGGCGTTGCGCCAGCTGGACCTGAGCGGCGTCCACATCCATGGCGTCATCGTCAACCGGCCGGAAAAGCGTGCCCTGGTGGCATGGGTGCGGGAAGCCGCGCTGGCGGCGCAGGCCCTGGCGGGACGGACGTTCCGCAGCAAGGAGGCGTGGTAGACCGTGGACAAAGCCATGCCGAACATCACGCCCGTGGTGCTGTCCGGGGGCGCCGGCACCCGGCTATGGCCGCTGTCGCGCCAGCACCATCCCAAACAGCTGCTGCCGCTGACCGGCGAACGCAGCCTGTTGCAGCAGACGGTTCAGCGGTTCGCCACCGAACCCGGCTTCGCGCCGCCCATCGTGGTCACCGGCGAGCCGCTGCGCTTCATCGTCGCCGAGCAATTGCGCGCCATCGGCGCGGTCCCGCAATGCCTGCTGCTGGAACCGGTGGCCCGCAACACCGCCCCGGCGGTGGCCGCCGCCGCCCTGTTCGCGTTGCAGGCCGACCCCCAGGCCATCTTGCTGGTGGTGCCGTCCGACCATGCCGTCGGCGACGTTCCCAGGCTGCTGTCCGCTATCCGGCAGGCCGAGCCGTGGGCGCGCGACGACCACCTGATCACCTTCGCCATTCGGCCGACGCGGCCGGAAACCGGCTATGGCTATATTCGCCGGGGCGCCAGGGTCGACACCGGCGACGAACTGTTCACCGTGGCCGGCTTCGTGGAAAAACCCGACGCGGAACGGGCCGCCGCGTTCGTCAAAAGCGGCGAGTATTGGTGGAACAGCGGCATGTTCATGTTCTCGGCCCGCCAGATTCTGACGGAACTGGAATGCCACGCGCCCGAGGTCATGGCCGCAATCCGCCACGCCGTAGCCAAACGCAGCGTCGATCACGACTTCATCCGGCTGGATGCCGAATGCTTTGCCGACGCCCCGGCCGTTTCCATCGACAAGGCGGTGATGGAGCGAACGTCGCGCGCGCTGACCCTGCCCTGCGACATGGGATGGAGCGACGTGGGCGCCTGGGATCAGCTGTGGGAGATATCGCCCAAGGACGACGCGGGCAATGCGGCCACCGGCGAGGTGGTGATCGAGGAGTGCCGCAACTGCCTGATCCACACCAGCGGCCCGCTGGTCGCCGCCGTGGGGGTGGAAAACCTGGTGGTGGTGGTGACCGACGACGCCGTTCTAGTCACCAGCCACCAGCATGCCCAGGACGTCCGCAAGATCACCGACCGCCTAAGGCGCGACGGACGGCCCGAACTGGCCAACCACGTCAGGGTCTATCGCCCGTGGGGGTTCTACCAAAGCATCCACACGGGCGAGCGGTTCCAGGTCAAACGGCTGACCGTCAACCCGGGCGCCCAGCTGTCGCTGCAAAAGCATTATCACCGCGCCGAACATTGGGTGGTGGTCAACGGCACCGCGTTGGTCACCCGCGACGGAGAAAGCGTCATCGTGCGCGAAAACGAGTCCGTCTACCTGCCCCTGGGGTCGGTCCACCGCCTGGAAAACCCCGGCAAGCTGCCGCTGAACCTGATCGAGGTGCAGTCCGGCCCCTACCTGGGCGAAGACGACATCATCCGAGTCGAAGACCGGTACGGCCGCCGGTAGCGCGCCGCAAGCCCTTTCCCCCATCCGAGCCGTGGAACCGCCAGGACCCTGCCGTCCTGGCGGCTTTCCGCGTTGGCGTTCCGCCCGCCGGCTGCCGAACGGACGGGTCCGGCACGGCCCCGTCCCAGCTTGGCCGAAGGGTTGGTGCAGGTCCTGAACCCATCGGACGAGGACCAAAGAACCACCCCTTTTGCACCTGCGAACACCCCTTTCGAGACGAAGAAAAGCCGCCCCGTTTGCGTCACCTTTCGGGTCAGCCCCGATCGCGAAAGGCGAAGCCGACGAGCCGAAGGGGCAAGCGCCTCCACCTCCCCAAAACCCAACCGCATACGGAGAATTCCAAATGAAGATCAGCCTTTTCCGTCGCTTTTCCCGTAACGAAAGCGGCGCCACCGCCCTGGAATACGGCCTGCTGGCGGGCCTGATCTCGGTGATGGTGATCGCGGGCGCCACCCTGGCCGGCACCTCGCTCAACACCCTGTTCACCGGCGTCGGCAACCACCTGAAGAGCGCCGCCACCAATGCCGGCACCGCCGGCGGCACCGGCGGCACCCAGACCCCCGCGCCGTGATGGAGCCCGGCCCCGGCGCACCCGCGCCGGGGCCCTATTCCCCCTGAAAGGCGGAGGCCGATGTGAGAGCAAAATCCGTTCTTATGCTGGCGGTGGCCGTGGGACTTGGCGGCGTCTCGGTCGCCATGCTGAAGGGTTGGATGAACAGCCAGCTGACGGCCAAGCCGGTCGTGGCCGCCCAGACCACCGTTCCCGTGGTCGTCGCCCGCACGCAGCTTCCGTTCGGCAGCCGCATCCACAAGGAAAACCTGAGCCTTGCCGCCTGGCCCGCCGATTCGGTGCCGCCGGGCGCCTTTGCCCGGATCGAGGATCTGCTGGGCAAGGACGAGGACCGGGTGGTGCTGAGATCCATGGACCCCAGCGAACCGGTGCTGGCCAGCAAGGTCTCGGGCCTGGGCGGACGCGCCACGCTCTCCACCGTAGTGGGCATGGACCAGCGCGCGGTGACCATCCGCGTCAACGACGTGCTGGGCGTGGCCGGATTCGTGCTGCCGGGCGACCGCGTCGATGTGCTGCTGACCCGCAAGGAAGGCGACCGCGAGAACCCCGCCACCGACGTGCTGCTGCAGAACGTGCGCGTGCTGGGCATCGACCAGGATTCCAGCGACCGCAAGGACAAGCCCATGGTGGCCCGCGCGGTGACGCTGGAGGTCTCGCCCGACCAGGCGCAGATGCTGACCCTGGGCACCCAGGTGGGCGTGCTGAGCCTGGCGCTGCGCAACCAGTCCGACGGCGATGTCGAGAAAGTC